>CAZWBZ010000047.1:0-1517 GCA_964632605.1 uncultured Candidatus Saccharibacteria bacterium | reverse complement strand
ACTAAAAGAAATACTTACCGAAGAAGAAATAAAAAGACAACAAGCTTTTATTGACCGTAGATTGGAATAACTAAATCAACTAATTGTTAACTTAAACCACCCCTTATCCTTTCCTTACCTTCCTACCTTTATTGTAATTCTGCTCACGCATTACACTAACAATCAAATGTTTATACAGCCTAAAAATAACGTATCTTTGTGATATGCATGTAGATACAAACATAATAGATGAGTTGCGAAAGCAAAAGCTGGTCACCATAGGTTTTTCGCTTGGAAAAGACAGTCTTTCTTGCGCGTTAATTCTTAAAGAATTAAGCGTTGATTTTATACCAGTGTACTTTTATTGCATCCCCGGAATGGGGTTTATAAATAAAAAGATAGAGATGTACGAAAACTATTTTAATAAAAAAATAGTTCAATTGCCCCACCCAATGCTATGGGATATGCTTCGCCACCAAGATTTTCAAACACCTGAAGGAATCGAATATTATTCACGAATTAAATTTCCAAAATTAACATTCGAAGATTTAACAGCTACTTACCTGGAAGATATAGGGGCAGATACAAACATCTATGATGTGGTGGGCATGAGAGCGGCAGAATCCTTTAACAGGCGAATGATTTTTAAAAACAAGTACCCAAACGGAATAAACCACAAGAAGAAAAAAATCTACCCAATTTTTAATTGGAAGAACGACGATGTCTGGAAATATTTAAAAGAAAAAAAAGCGCCAATACCCGACGATTACAAAATATGGGGGCGCTCATTTGATAACTTTCACTACCAGTTCATTATGGACGTAAAAAAGTTGTACCCGGAAGACTACGAGATAATAAAATCATACTTCCCTCTCATTGATTTGGAAATATTTAAATACGAAAAAAACCATGAGTATTTGGGACAAAAAAGAAACTAAAACTGCTAAAGCAAAACAAACCATAGATAAGGAGTTGCTTCAAGAAGTTAACGATATGAGAAAAGGGCGCGAAGCCTTTGAATCATCTGTCGGCAAAGAAAACTATTTAATAGTAGTATTCTCATCAAAGGCAGATAAAGACACTTTCATCAAAGAAACAAAGGTAAGAAATACCAATTGCCTCGTGGACGGATACGAGCTGGCGCAAAAACTAAACTTGCAGCCTAAAATTCCGACAGTTAAATTATTAAAACCATTTAAAAAGTAAAATTATGCCAGGAAGTAGCAAAGGATCATCCAGATCAAAAAGCAAAAAAACAAAAAAAACAAAAAAAACAGCAGGCGGTCGTGTAAAAAAAGCAGCAAAGAAAGGTAGACGCTAGTATACATTTTATACACTAAAAAAAGGTGGCGAAAAGAAAGTTGAAGCCAAAGGCAGAGGTCAGTAAATTATCTAAAACCCAGACAGCATTCCTCAAAGCACTTGGGGATTGCTTTGGTATTGTATCAAAGGCAGCCCACATGTGTGGGCAGGCTAGGCAAAACCATTACAACTGGATGGATTCAACGCCAGAATACGCAAAGGAGTATGATGCGATA
>CAZWBZ010000046.1:0-1537 GCA_964632605.1 uncultured Candidatus Saccharibacteria bacterium | reverse complement strand
TGAACGCACTGTACGACAAAAAGACTCAAGGCATCCCTGCGGCTCCTTTCGTCACCAAGACCGACGCCTGGGTAACGCTGGCCCTGAAGCGCATCGTGAAGATGGCCGTGGACGGTGGCTATGACCGCGTGGCGTTTGTCACGGGGCAGCAGAGCGCCGACCGCTACGACCTGAGTAAGAAAGTTGGCCGCGTCACCTGGACGCCTGACATGAATGGCGGCACCCTTGTTGCCACTGACCTTGAAGACCGCAATTTCATTGTGTCGGAAACCAACGTCAGCCCCGAGAAGTTGGAAGACTACATCGGCAAGGATGCGGCGCAGAAGTTGATTGACCAACCGCTGAAAGACGGCTCCAAAACCCTCAAGGGCGACGGGTTGCGCATCGGCGGCGAAGGCATGATGACCTTCTACGACAAGATCGTGCCAGCCGCGGCCAACAAGCTGCTGGCGAAGCTGGGCGGCGGGAAGATGGCGAGCATTCCGCTGGTTCAGGCGACCAAAGCATTTCCAGATGGCACGCAGCAGCCCGGATTCGACATCACTGACGCCATGCGCGAGAAGGCCGCAGGGGGCCTGCCGCTGTTCCAGCAGCGCCGCACAGACCAGACCGAAACGCCAGAGTTCAAAGCCTGGTTTGGTGACAGCAAGGTGGTGGACGCCGAGGGCAAGCCGCTGGTGGTGTATCACGGGACGCGCCGCCAATTCAACGAATTCAGTCCGTCAAAGCCAAGGGGTGCGCCAGGCAACCCGGAGGGCATCTATTTCACTGCCGACAAGTGGGCGGCGGAGGAGTACGCGCAGGACGCTGATGGCGCATGGGATGAAAAGTCGCGTGTTGTTTCTGCCTATATCAAGATCGAGAATGACGCTGATGGCAAGATCATCGACTCTGCATACCGAGGCCGGGAATACGTCGTATTTAAGCCGGAAAACATCAAGTCCGCCACCGGCAACCGGGGCACCTTTGACCCCACCAGCCCGAACATCATGTTTCAGCAGGCCATTGACGACGGCAACCTGAACCAGCCCCGCGATTTCTTCCAGATGGGCAAGGACGTGGTGCGCGAGATGGGCGCCACGCCGGGCAAGCTCCACTGGTGGCACAAGAGCGTGGGCACGCAGTACAACCTGGCCCGCAAGAACCCGATGTATCGCCGGGTGTTCGAGCGCGTGCAGGACTTCTTGAATGACGTGAGCCTGTACGCGACCGAGGCGGCCGACGCAGCGCCCAACATCATGCCCAAGCTGGAAAGCTGGAAAGACATCCTGAAGACGGCCATGCCAGCGGCAGACGCCAAAGCCATCCAGGCGCCGATTTTCGAGGGCACGCTGACTTGGGCGCGCGACGCCGACGGCCAGCCGGTGAAGGTCATGGATCTGGAGGAGGCCGCCAAGGCGATGACGACGCAGGACAAGGCGCAGGAGATGCTTCGCCGCAACCTGGTGGACCCGAAGGTGCTGCGCATGTGGCAGGGCCTGCCGCTGGACCAGTACGAGCAGGCAGTGAGCACGCGGTACCAGAACGCCGCGCTGCG
>CAZWBZ010000045.1:0-1645 GCA_964632605.1 uncultured Candidatus Saccharibacteria bacterium | reverse complement strand
TTCATGCCTGAGAAGGTTCCTTTTTCTTACGGGAGGGTTTCTTGGGTTGGGGTTCGGGTTCAGCGTACTTCTCTTCAAAGTATTCTACTCTCTTTGCAAATCGCTCTCGTGCCTCATCTGCATCAAAATAGATTTCTCGCCCGTTCAGAACTTCTTCAATCTCCTTTTCCGTTAAATACCCCTGATACGTTTCTCGGATAAGTCGTTCGCTAGTCTTGGCTACGTGTTGTGTATGCGCGAGAATATCGGAGTTCTTTCCTCCGGTTGCATAACTCACGTTATGAATCATTACTGATGCAAGGTCTGAAACCACTACCGAGTCGCAATACATAGAAAAGATACTAGCTGCTGATGCGCACTGACCTACAATATAAGCAACAGTGTGAGCTTCTGTACCCTTAACAGCCTCTACCAAAGACTGCAACCCGCTAAGAAGTCCACCAGGGCTATTTAGATGAAAGATAACCAAGTCGTCAGGGCCAGCGTCATTCAACATTGCAATAACAGTGCGGTAATATGAACTATCTACAAACGGTTGGTCAATAAATACATCATGCTGATATACTCGATTTACTTTAGTGTAAAACTGAAGCTGTGAGTTGTCTTTTACAGAGAAGTCGTCTTCGTCTTCATCGTTGTTTCGTGTAAACTTCTTATTCATACTTGCCCTTTCTTTTCATCTCGAACCAAAGCTACGATAAATTGCCGTACTGCATCGCTACGAACAATATCATTTACATCATTGAAATCAATAAATCCAAAGTTCTCGGATAGATTGTGTCGTTGCACAAAATCAGCAACCCACTTCAAACCAGAAGTCTCCTTCAATTCTGCTTGTCGAATATCCCCAGCAAGAACAAGCTTGGAATTCTTACCCATCCGAGTAACCATCTTAATGACTTCATCCTTTGTCAAGTCACTTGCTTCTTCTACAAGAACCCAAGCATTATTGATACTCATACCCTTGATAACCTCAAGAGGAACAAACTCAATATCCTTGGCTGCAAGAGCAATCTCAAAAGCTGCCTTACCTAGACGTTCATTAAAGATTGGAATCACAGAATTAAGCCATACGCTCATCTTCTCAAGTTCAGTTCCTTTGAAGAAGCCTACTGACTTACTAGAACTTACCGCTGGACGAGTGATGATGATCTTGCTAATCTGACCTAGCTTATACAAATCAGCAGCCATCACAGTAGGGATGTAAGTCTTAGAAGTCCCGGCAAAACCGGTTGCCAGAACTACTGGCTTTTCCTTTAGCTGATCAATATACTCTTGTTGTCGTTTGTTAAGTGCAACAAGAGGTTTGGCTTTAGTGGATTGGATTCGTTCCTCCATGAACTTTTCCTTTACGATTCGTTCACCACCTTGTTCTGCACGACTCTTGCGAGTTGTCTTACGTTGTGTGACCAAAGTTCTCTCCTTTACTTTGTGTTAAACCTTACTTACCCTTAGCAGGTCGCCCAGCCTTCTTAGGAGCCTCTATAGCGACCTGATTTGCATCGGCAGTGCCTGCACTTACCTCTTGAGCAGCAGGCGATGCAGTGTCCTTGACAGGCTCTCCATCTTGCTCTACACTGTCTTTAATCATTGTCGTAATAAATTGCCAACCAATCTGTTGCGGGTAGTGCTCTGGAGTCACAAG
>CAZWBZ010000044.1:1212-1645 GCA_964632605.1 uncultured Candidatus Saccharibacteria bacterium | reverse complement strand
GCCAATGAGTTTGAAGCGATTTTAAGAGAGAATAACATTCCAGAGAAAAATATTTTGGCTTTTGGACATCTTGAAGATTCATATGAGCAAACACTCATTACGGTAAAATAGATCTGCCTTTGCTTAATTGGGAAGCTAGACAGTTAGAGTCGTGTTCTTTGAAAAACCGGAAATTATTTCCAAAATAAGATTTAAACTAATACCTTTGAGGCCCGAAAAAGCTGGAACACAGCTTAGTATTGTCGAACATAAAATTTTATTAAACATGACCAAGGCAGAAATTGTTGCAGAAATATCTACTAAAACAGGAATTGAGAAGGTAGATGTGCAAGAGACTGTAGAGGCATTTTTTAGTGTAGTAAAAAGCTCTATGATTGGTGGTAAAAATCTCTACGTGAGAGGATTTGGTAGTTTTGTATTAACCAAAAGAGCA
>CAZWBZ010000044.1:0-1202 GCA_964632605.1 uncultured Candidatus Saccharibacteria bacterium | reverse complement strand
CAGAAAAGAAAGGCCGCAATATTTCTAAAAATACGACCATCACTATTCCTGAACATACTGTACCTACTTTCAAGCCCGCAAAGGTTTTTATAGAGAAGGTGAAAAAAGAGAATAAATAGAAAGTTAAAGCATTATAATCTATTATCTAAATGCTGAATACAAAGCAAGTTGTTGTTATTGGACTAGTGGTTGTTCTGATGGTAGCTTTGTTTTCTTTGGATATTAAAGGACTGGTAAACTCGAATAAAAAACAAAGTGACGAAGGCCGTGAGATAAAAAGTGGAGTACCGTCCACAGTAAGTTTGAAAAGTGTATCTGTTAGTGCGAAACAAGCTTTAAGTGCAAATGTAGCACAGCAAATTAGCGACCTTGAGGAGGTATTAAAAGATGCTTCCTCTGCTGATAAATTAAAAGTACAGAAACAATTAGCTCAGAAATGGGATGATGTAAATGTACCTGCTCCGAGTGCATTCTATTATGAACTTATTGCTAACGCCGAAAAGACATATGCTAGCTGGTTGATGACTGGTGATAAGTTTACAAGTGCATATCAAAGTACACAAGATAGTTTGGTGCAATCTGCTCTAGTTCAAAAAGCAATTATGGCATATGAGAAAGCAGAAATCCTACAACCAAACAGCTTAGATCCAAAAATTGGAAAAGGAGTGGCTTATGTAAGTGGAACTGCAGATCCAATGAAAGGCATCCTTTTATTACGTGACGTAGTGAAGGAAGATCCTAAGAATGTGAAAGCGAATATGAGCCTAGGTCTATTTTCTATGAAGACTGGCCAGTATGAGAAAGCGGTCAAACGTTTTGAAGTTGTGATTTCTCAAACAAATCAGCCGGAGGCGTGGTTTTATCTCGCTTCTAGTTACGAGAATATAGGAATGAATAAAGAAGCGATCAACGCCTATATTAAAACAAAGGAATTAGCAGCAGATCCTGGTTTAAGTCAGTTTGTGGATCGTAAAGTAGAAGAGTTAAAAAAGTAATTCATCATGAGTTTAATCCACTTACAAATCTCAAATGATTAAAATAGATTGATTCATGATAGCTCTATACTCATTGAAAACAAGTGGAATACATAAAAATTAATAATATTTAAAAACTAAAATTATGCCAAGCGGTAAAAAAAGAAAGAGACATAAAATGGCTACTCACAAACGTAAGAAGCGTTTAAGAAAAAATAGACATAAGAA
>CAZWBZ010000043.1:0-1661 GCA_964632605.1 uncultured Candidatus Saccharibacteria bacterium | reverse complement strand
ACCTCGAGGATGCGTTCCATTATTTGGGAGCGGTCAAAGGGCCGCTGACTTACAAGCACTTTCTCAAGGTGCACCATGTTTTGTTCAGCGACTTTTACCCATGGGCTGGTCAAGACAGGCTGCAACTCGGGGTGGGTCAATTTGTCGAAAAAGGCAACTTCCAGTTTGAAGAAGCTTCACTGGCACAACGGGCCGTTGAATGGGGTTTGCAGTTGGGCAATGACCCGGCGGTTTTGACCAAAAAACCCGGCGTGGTGATGGGACAGTTTGCCTGGGGGCATCCATTCCTGGATGGCAATGGCCGGACCATGCTGATTGTTCACACAGAGCTTTGTTCGCGTGCGAATTTTTCGATTGACTGGTCCAGCTCCAAGAAAATGGATTACCTCCAAGCTTTGACCCAAGAGCTGAAAACGCCTGACCGGGGTTTGCTGGATGGTTATTTCAAACCACTGATACAGAAGTTGCCTGCCCGGAAGGTATGGATGGACCACATCAAAGCCTTACCCGGACTCGATGGCGCACATACCGCAGACGACAACATGGCCTATGCGGCCGATGATGCTCAGGCCAAGCAGCGCTATGAAGAAGCCAGTCAACGCAGAAAACGCAGCCAACAGGGCTGAGCTGGGCCTGACCTACGCCAGCAACTTGCGCTCGAGTACAGGACAACCAACTCATGTCGCAAAAATCTGGTTTTGGGTACATGACCACGGCCTCCTGTACGCGGCGAGTACATGCGCAAACCATCAAATCGTCAAAACAAGTTCGACGTCTGCGATGCGGCTGGCGTTCAATGAGAGCTTTTTTTGCCGAAAAATGACATATTCATGATAAATTCTTTCCACAGAAACCAAGGAGAGCGCCATGTTGACCCACGCCGTCACTGCCCCAGACAAATTCATGGTGCTGGGCAAAGCCACCATGCGCGCGGCCCAAGAGTTGCATCTGTCCAGTGCAGCTTTGGCCCGCGTGATCGGGTTCAGTGAGCCGACCATCAGCCGCATTGCCAATGGCAGCCGCGGCATCGACCCTGCGTCTAAAGAGGGACAACTGGCGCTGCTGTTGGTGCGTTTGTTCCGCTCTTTGGACCCTCTTGTGGGTGGTGATGCGCAAAAGCGCCAGGATTGGCTGCGCAGCCACAACAAAGCGCTGAACGGCATCCCGGCCACGCTGATTGAAACCCCCCAGGGGCTTGTGACTGCCCTGTCTTATCTGGATGGCATGCGGGGTGCGGCTTGATGTCATTGGCTTCATGGAACCCGGATTGGGTTCATGAGTTCAGTGCCGACTTGCACATGCCTGCGTTCCGAATGGTCGAGACGCAATACGTCGCGGCCACCATGCGCTTGGTGGACTCCGCAGTCGAGCAGCTGATTCTGGAAGAAATGCTGGAGGCGAGCAAGCCGGCCACCTTCTCCGCCCGGGTCGGCGTGGGCTGGATGTACGAGGCCTCTGTGCAAGGGCGTACTTTGGATTTGTTGTCACACCCATGGGTTTTGGCGCAAACGCTCTGGATGCATCCGAGTGACTACGCCGAAACCCAAAAACTGGCCACTCTGGTCAGGGATTCGCTATCTGGGGTGACATGGATTCGCTATGCGTCGGTGCGTGCCAGCGACCATGTGTGCGCGGCAGTTTTTGACCCACGCAGTTTGACC
>CAZWBZ010000042.1:0-1732 GCA_964632605.1 uncultured Candidatus Saccharibacteria bacterium | reverse complement strand
TCTAATAAGCGTAGCAGTTAGACGGTTTAAGCGTCCATCCAACATTTGCTTAACTGGCAATTACTATTGTCCAGTTGAAGCAGTTGTTAGATGTTCTTCTATTCTTTTTTTGGCAATTTCAAAATATTTATCGTCTTTTTCAATACCAATAAAGTTACGTTTTGTGTTTATACAAGCAATTCCAGTTGAACCAGAACCCATCGTGTTATCAAGCACGATTTCACCTTCCATTGAATAAGTCTTAATTAAATATTCAAGTAAAGCTACTGGTTTCTCAGAGCTATGTAATCTACTGTAGTTATCCACACACTTGAACTCTAATATATTTGTAGGGTATCTGCTTGTACTACCGCCTGTATAGTCTCTTTTATTCTTTCCATGATAAGCCTTGCCATTACTACACCCTTTAGCACTACTGGTAGGCACATGACCTTCAGAATGTTGCGGATAGTATGTTTTTCCTCCAAAAATGCAAACTTCCTCTATTTTTCGTATAGGCATTCTTTTTGCATGAAAAAAGTTAGTGCCTTGGTTTTTAATCCAATACCAACAATACTTAAATGCTTTCTCATTACTACATATAAGTTTTGTGGTAAAAGGCTGTGAGGAAAATAGACCGACTACTCCATCACTCTTTAATATTCGGTTATATTCTACCCACAAATTATCCATGTTGATGATAGAATCCCAAGAAGGGGCGGTCATACCAAAAGGAAGATCAGCAAGAATAAAGGATGTAGACTTGTCTGGTATATCTTTCATTTTTTCTAAACAATCACCATGTATCAGTTGCATCTTTTCTCCTTAGTTGACTATCCGTGTAACGGCATTAAGCGTTACACGGTTGGCAATCCATCTAACATTTGCTTAACCTGCGACGGGCTTGCCCGGAGTCAGGTTGAAGCAGTTGTTAGGTTCTCTTTTTTCGCTTTTTCTTCTATGGCTTCGCGTACCCATGCCGCCTTGGGGGCGGGGATGGCGTCCCAAATTGCTTGATTGACCCTGATTTGGGTTAGCTTCGTTTTCTCAAAAATGGGGCGGCGCCCCGCCCCTTCTCGCTTGCCGCCGTGGTTTGTTTTTAATGCCAATTTATTTCATCTCCGTAACCTATATCAAGCCACCCCGAAGCTATTTTATTTACTGTAATTTTTTCTAACTTATTATTAACCATTTCACATTTAATACTAGTTTTTATCGGATACATAAAGAACATACGCTCCCAATTATGCTCTTTATACCATGTTTCAAACATGGACAAATCATCATTATTAACTTCATACACTATTCTTTTTAGCTGTGAGATTATTCTTCCAGCGCGCTTTATTCTGTCTTTTCTTTGTAAACAAACAACCGTTGTTTCCATCTTTCTATCGGGTTTACTGACCAGCCCGCAGGTCGTTTTTATTTGGTTGCCTTAACTATCAACCTTGATTTAACTATAACACAATCAAAAAAGTATGTCAACTAAAAAACGTAAAAAAGGCAGAAAAATGCACTTTTTTCGCTCTTTTTTGCGGTCAATCCATATAGCGGCTACTGGCGCTATATGGTTGAGCGTCAACCTAACATTTGCTTAACCTGCGCTACTGCGTCAGGTTGAAGCAGTTGTTATACGTCTTTCAATTTTATTAGTTTTCCAATAAGTCCAGAGTTTTTTATGGCTAAAACATTCTCGGAGCCATAGGCTACTAAACAATTACTCGCTGGCGGAGAGCTACAAGTTTCACCGTTT
>CAZWBZ010000041.1:0-1790 GCA_964632605.1 uncultured Candidatus Saccharibacteria bacterium | reverse complement strand
TATCTGTATGACCGTGACCATACGATTGGACATGCCTATTTTATAGGGCTAACTTCATTAGACGGGCTAGACAGGATTTTCCGTAGGAAAATCATCCCGTTGCTACAAGAGTATTTCCATGAGGACTGGTCCAAAATTAAAACAATCCTCAACGACAAGGATGAGGCATTCATCATCGCAGATGAATCAATCCCTCCCGGTATCGACAATGACAATTTAGAGCCTCGTATCAGATATCGGCTGAATATTCTAGGCTGTATAGTGCCGAGACATGCGTAGAAGGGGCATGCGTCTCGCGATCTCAAGCACATGCCCTCCGAGCCCTCAAGAATATCCACGGATACGACATATTCAACTACTCTGACGAGAATACACTTGTAAGCAAACAATACGTGGGAACTGCACAAATCGGGCAACTGACCATAGAGGTTCTTCCGAAGATAGATGGGTTAAACGACAACCAAATTCGTCGCAATCTAATACAGATGCTCGCGACTTGCATCAACCTCCACATCAGCGAAGGTGATGTTGCTCGCGTTTCGACGCAATCAAACGGAATCCTTGAGATTCTAATTAGACTCTTTTGTGACAAACTTTTCGAACAGGTACACAAAGGTCTTGTAAGAAGGTATGAATCTCGTTCAGAGAATCTCTATGTCCTTCGTGGAAAAATTGGCATTTCGGACCAAATTAAAACGAATTTATTTAACCCAGAGAAGCTTTTTTGTCACTTTGAAGAATTTCAAGAAGACAATCCGTTAAACCAGGTCATAAAAGCCTGCCTAAGGTTGCTGACTAAGTTCTCCCAACAAGCTACGAACCAGCGAAAAATAAACGAACTTCTATTCGTTTTCGAATCCGTTACTGATGTTCCACCTTCATCTTTGCCCTGGCAAAAGGTCAGGTTTGACCGGATGAGTCTTCGGTACGAACCAACCTACAAACTAGCAGAACTATTTCTCAGAAATACTCCACCCGATATAACAGGTGGTGGGGCTCGGGGGTTTTCTCTGTTTTTCGATATGAACAAACTTTTTGAGGAATTTGTTGGCCGGATCGCTCAACGTAATTTTCAACGAAAAGGCTTCAAGGTTTTTCTTCAGGGGCCACGTCAATACTTAGCAATGGATGAGGCTTCCACTCGAAACTCTTTCGCTTTGAAACCAGATATTGTTGGGACAAAAGATAATTCAAACGCATGGATCATAGATACAAAATGGAAAACTTTATCAACAAGCGCACTTCGAGATGGAGTAGTGCAAGGTGACATATATCAGATGTACGCTTACTCAATGCGCTACAACTGCTCAGATGTCATTCTGTTGTACCCACATCACTATGTGCTCGGAGACCCTCCTGGTTGCCGCGCCAGCTATAAGCTGTTCGCTCTATTAATGACTCATGATGTCGTGCGTACTGGCAGAATACGTATTGCAACGTTAGACCTGACAGATTTATCAACAGTCCCGTTTCAACTAACTAATCTTATTGAGAAAACGAGCACTCAAGAGTTTCCACAGTTGCAAATGGCCTGAGGTTGGCCTAAATTTTCCAGCAACAATTACTTAATGGGCATTATTTATGCTTTTCACCTCAGCCAGCGCCTCTTCACCGAAATTATCCCTGATAATTTTTGCGTATTCTTCGTCAAAAACGGCCAATTTCTCCATCTGAGAAACTGCAGCCTCAAGCTGCTTGGCCATAGGCGCGGCTCTTCTGCTGAAGATATCTGCCAGGCTGCGGTAATACCAGAGCGTTCCCTTCATTCCAGCCTTGAATCTATCGAAGAC
>CAZWBZ010000040.1:0-1852 GCA_964632605.1 uncultured Candidatus Saccharibacteria bacterium | reverse complement strand
CCATCTCTCGGCTCCTTGTTTAATATATAAAATATTATACGCCGAAATGTAACTCAAGGCTGTCGACTATATATTCTCGGCGGCCCGGTTTAGACTTTTCTTTGCTGCTGCAAAATGGGGGTTCCTGGGTCGCTGAACAAGGATCATTCTCGCTTAGAAACTCAGATGAGAATGGCTATCATCCTCGTTCTCAGTACCGAGTGCAGACAAGAGTCATTCTCATTATCGTTGTCACTTAGCTCCCTGAATAGGAATGGCTATCATCCTCAGTTGAGTTAGTAAATAGGAATGACTATCATCCTTAGTTGCGGGGTTATTAGTTCGGCTTATCCAGCCATTTAAAAATATCTGCTCCCTCATCAAAAATATATTTACTTTTTTATGTAACTTGATATAATTAAGTTATGGACAGTGATTAACAGATCGCTGTTCTGCTGGCGAGCGAAGTCTGTTCCCAGTCCGTTCATTAAAAACTTAAGAGGTAAATAAAATGGCACGTAAAGCTAAGGTTGTTGCTCCTGTTGTTGAGTCCGAAGTTGCTGAAGTTGTTGCTCCGGAGGTTGAAGTTCAAGCCACTGAGAGCTCGGTTCTCAGCTCCATGATTGCTCAAGTCGTCGAGGCTAAGGTTGAAGGCAAGGCTCCGAAGTCCGATAAGAACGAAGGAGTCGGTCTCTTTATTCGTAAGCTGATTTCCGAAGGCTTGAGTAATAAAGCAATTTTGGAGATTGTTCATGAACAGTATGGTAACAAAAATACCACTTATGCTTGTGTAGCTTGGTATCGGAATAAGATGAAAAAAGCTGGGCAAGTACAGGCTAAGTCCTCGGCTCTTGACTTTATCAACAACTTCGCCAAATCTAACGGTTTGAGCGAAGAAGCAGTTGAGGTTTTGAAGTCGGAGTTCAAGGTGGCATAAATGTTAGAGCTAATAGCCGTTGTTCTAATTATCATTTGGCTAACTTGGCACTGAGAAAGGCGGGGGGAGAAATCTCCTCGCCTTTTATTTTGCCCAGAATTTAGTAACCCAGAGCCGAGTGCTAAGCTCATGGTACTCGGCGGAGCGAATTGTTTATACGGACACTCACTTTACGAGTGTCTACGGACGTCGTACGGTCAGTTATACGACTACACACGACTCCACTGCGACGATGGATCGATACGGCGAGTAGCAGTTGCTACGTTACGGAAAACCAAGCGCTCCGCCTCCGTGCATTTTCATTTCGCGTTCGGCTTCTTCACTCTTGGCTTACTGGGCACCGAGAGCTTAACTCTAAGCGCCCCGGGCCTTTGGTCAGGCGGTAACTTCATTAGCTCCATGAACTCGGCGTAAGTTTCTGGAGTAAGAACATACTCACAAAGATAATCTTCTTTGGTCAGCGGCGGGAACTGGGTACGGTCAAGTTTCATACGACCATTTTAGCACTCGGCACTCGGCAGTACATTTACATAAAACTATGACACTGGAATACTCAGACGCTTAATGGCGGAAAATAAACAACACTGCTACCTTGGACTAAGCGCTAAGCTCTTAATTTCTTTATGTTTTTTCTTTATTTATTAGTCATTAGTCAATTAGTCAATAAATTTAAGTAAATAAAAAGAATTACATATATCTTTTATAATAATAAAACTATTAGGTTTACCATAGAAGTTTCTATGTTCGCGCTGACTAAGTGGAACAGAATGGAACAGAGAGCCGAGAGCCGAGAGCCTTGCGCCGCAATCGTTTCGAATCCACAGCGTAAAAAATACGCTGAAATGTTCCACGAAAAAGTGGAACATTGTAACAGAAAAACGGAACAAAGGTGCATCAAATGGAACAGAAACACGCTAAAATGAGCTTCTTTTATTA
>CAZWBZ010000039.1:0-1903 GCA_964632605.1 uncultured Candidatus Saccharibacteria bacterium | reverse complement strand
TCCGGTCATACCGAGTTTTAGGACGCGGTTGAGACCAATGGAGGCGCAGGCGGTATTAGAGGCTGCGTATACATTTGCTGGAAGGATAGGCAGAATTAAAGCCACAATTAGCAAAAGTGAAAACTTTTTCATAAGTATATTATATAGCTATAGGACGATGTTTACTATACAAAACACCCGATACAACATATCGGGTGTTTGTCAAAAATTTATTTAGCTTGAAAAGAATAGTTCTTGAAATGACGCTATGCCTAGCCCGGCAAAAAAGAACCAGCATAAGACTTCTAGCGGTACGCCCATGAATAACTGACCGGACAAATTGCTAATCATATATGTATCCCCTGTGTAACCAGGCAATAGATGAGATAGCCCCATGTACCCCAACATGGAAACCAAAAGCAAAATAAACGCAGCTAAGAAAACAGCAGGCAATGCTTTGATTCTCCACAGTAGCAAGAAAAAAGGTGGAATAGACAAAGCAATAATACAAGACCAAAAAGAACTAATTTGGAATAAATAAAAAAGACCAAACAAACAAAAGAAGAATGCTATCAGTAATGGTATTTTATAAACATTTTGAAATGTTATAAAAGCAGTTTGACCTCTTTTTTTAGATAAGATGGTATACACCCCTGACACAAAACCGCCCAGACTAAATCCAAACAATACATCTTCTATTTTAATAAAAGAATCAAAGATAAAGCTTGGTTGCCATAAATCAGACAAATGCATTGGCTGCACAAGCAAACCCAAAAGCATAGTAATAATACTAATTCTAAAAATCTTTTTACGATCCCCTTGGCCTTGGTTAAGTAGAAAAACAAATACCCAAAGAGCTAAGAAAATAAGAGACCCTATTAAATAATTATGCTGCATTAAAAACATGAGATTATTATAGCTTAATTATTTTAAATAATATTCTTAGTTTTAGTGAAATGGAAAAATTTAGTTTTACCATGACCGTAGAATATGAACAAAATTGCTGCAACATAAACAACTAAATCTTCTACTTCCCATTCACCAAACTGAGCAAGCATTGCAGTAACAGAAATACCGAAGAAAATAGCAATTAAAATAGTAGTTATTCTTGTGATATAACCCAAAATAAAGAGTATCCCAAAAATCATTTCAGCAAAACCAGTACTAAGAACAAAAAGATTGTTAGAAAACCAAGGAAAGATGGACTGCATAAAATTCCAGTGATGCACGTCCAGGAAGCTTAAACTAAGTTCGGGGTACAATAATTTCTCGGTAAAAGCCAAAACGATAAGTGAAATCCCTGTTCCTATACGTACTATTTCTACAGCATGTTTATTAAGTCGAAAAACCTTGGAACTTTCTTTCGAATTTATAACAAAAAAATAAATAGCCAAAGAAAATAGCAGCATATTTTCTAAGAAAGCAACAAAGCCTACAGCAGGTATTAACCCGATACAGAATATACCTAAAATTAAAGCAGCTATCTTAGGCTTAATATTAAATATAAACATTAACCCAATTAGTACTTGAATAAACCCTACTACCAAAGTCCAAGAACTAACAATTGGAACATCTGGAGTCAAAACAACATTCCACAGTAAACTAACTAATACCAAGAATAGTCCCAGTACAGTTTGAGATATACGATTTATAGATTTTTCATGTCTAAGACCAAAAGATAGTAAGCCCTTTGGCGAGCCAACAGCCCTGTCTATACGGCTAAAAATAAAAACTGTAACCAAGACAATAAGAGACCATGTTAGGACTTCTTTATTCCCCCAAGAATAAAAAGGACTAGCCCCGTGGCTTTTTTCTAAAATCTCCTGAGTATTAACAAACCATTTTACGTGTGCAGAAGTGAATGAAGGAATAAAAGTAAAAAGACCAAGAATATAATAAAAAGTTTTCATGCAAATATTATACC
>CAZWBZ010000038.1:0-1923 GCA_964632605.1 uncultured Candidatus Saccharibacteria bacterium | reverse complement strand
GGTGCATGAGCAACGCAGTCATTGAGCAGGACGGCGCGGAGAACCGCAAGCTGTCGAAAGAGAAAGCAACGGGGCGGATTGACTTGGCCGTGGCTGCTGTGATGGCGGCGGGGCTGGTGAATGCGACAGCCGCCGCAGAAAAATCATTTTGGGAAACCACACCTTGAAACTCCTTGACCGACTCTTGGGCCGCAAAGCTGCCCAGCTCACCTACGACCAGGTGGCAAGCCTGATCGACGGCGTGGGCGGCGGCACTGTCGCCGGAGTCGTCGTGACGGACAAGACAGCGCTGCAGGTTTCTACCGTTCTGGCGTGCGTGAAAACCATTGCCGACGGCTGCGCAACGCCTGACCTCCACGTTTACCGAGAGATGGACGACGGCACCCGGCAACGCGCCACCAACATTCCCGAATATCGCCTGCTGTCACGGCGCCCGAACGAGTGGCAAACATC
The DNA here is from genome assembly GCA_964632605.1 of uncultured Candidatus Saccharibacteria bacterium. Lineage (GTDB taxonomy): Bacteria > Patescibacteriota > Minisyncoccia > Phycocordibacterales > UBA9973 > 2-01-FULL-33-17. The sequence goes on along the minus strand of CAZWBZ010000038.1, from coordinate 1,470 downwards.
GTTCGAGTGGCGCCGTCAAATGACCATCCATGCCGCCCTGACCGGCGCTGGCCTGTCCATCAAGGTCAAGGGCCTGAATGGCCGCGTCAAAGAGCTGATTCCCGTCATGCCCGGCCAATGGGACGTACAGCGCAACTCCCGGTACGGCCTTGTTTACAAATGCTGGGATCAATTCGGCGTGATTGGTGAATTCAAGCCAGACGATGTATTTCTTCTGAACAATCTGCAATGGGATTGGGTCAAGCCCATGAACGCCGTAACCCTGGCGCGGGCCGCTATTGGCCTTGCCATGGCAACCGAACGCAGCCAGTCCGCGATGCACGCCAATGGCTTACGCCCGAGCGGCACCTACAGCGTAGAGGGCAGCCTGAATGCAGAACAGCACGAACGGCTGGCCGCGTTCTTGAAGCGCAAGAGTGGCCCTGACAACACAGGCACGCCGCTGATCCTTGACCGCGCTGCGAAGTGGTTCAACACCAGCATATCCGGTGTTGATGCGCAGCATGTTGAAACCCGGCGCCTACAGATTGAGGAAATCTGCCGTGCTTATGGCGTGTTCCCGATCATGGTGGGGCACAGTGACAAAAGCGCCACGTTTGCCAGCTCTGAGGCGTTTTTCAGCGCCCACGTAAAGCACACGCTGGCACCTTGGCACCGCGCATGGACGCAGCGCATTGATGAAATGCTGCTGGATGGAAGCGGCCCGCTGTTTGCTGAGTTTGACACCAGATACCTGCTTGCAGGCAGCACCACCGACCGCGCACAGTGGGCACGCACGATGGTCGAAATGGGCATCTACACCCGCAACGAGATTCGAGATAACGAGGGGCTAGACCCGCTGCCCGGATTGGATGAGCCCTTGACGCCGCTTAATATGACGCAAGGCGATGAACCTGCGGACGAACCCAAAGAGCCACAAGACGACGCCCAGGCAAAGCAAATCGAGGTGTTGGAGCGCAAGCTGTTTGCACTGGAGTCGCGACAAGCACCACCCCCGGTGATTAACAACTACGTCACCACGCCCGATGTGAAGTCAGAAACGCACGTACATAACCAAGCGCCAGCCGCGCCCAATGTGGAAGTGCGCAACGAAATCAACGTACCTGAAACCACTGTGAATGTCGAAGCGGTGATGCCTGAATTGAAGGCCGCAGATCCGTCGCCGGTGACCGTTATCAACCAAGTGCAACCGGCTGCTGTGGTGGTCAATAACGCATTCCCAAAGAAGTCGGTGCAGACCGTTGAGCGTGATGCCAACGACGAAATCACTCGCACCGTCACCGAACACCAGGAGTAAGCAATGAGTGCATCCAATACCACCGAAAACGACATCCTGAAGCTAATCTGCCAAGGCACCGACCCTGCGTGGCGTGCCTCTGCCACTGGTTACTGGGCGTTGTTCACCGCTGATCCCACCGACACCGGATCGCTTGCTGCTGAATGCACATACACCGGCTACGCCCGTGTCGC
>CAZWBZ010000037.1:0-1995 GCA_964632605.1 uncultured Candidatus Saccharibacteria bacterium | reverse complement strand
TCCTCTGCATATACCACTCTGCTTATCCCTGTTTCAATAATCAGGGAAGCACAATGCTCGCAAGGACTATGCGTGACATAGAGAGTTGCTCCTTCAATGCTGATCCCTTCACGCTGTGCTTTCAGAATACAATTAAGCTCTGCATGAATTACGCTTGCTTTCGTCACTCCTTCGTGTTCACAGACATTCCCTAGAGGTTTTGGTTGCCCATTCACTCCAGGAATTATAACACGAGAAGGAGTGACAATGCAAGCCCCCACTTTAAGACGAGTAGCCTTTGACAATGTTGCGTGTGCCTTAGCTACTCCCATGTATACACTGTCTGCTTCAGACATGTGGAAGTAACACTTCCTTCATCAGAATGGTGCCTTTCTCTGTTCGTTTTCCGTTTCAGGAATATCGGTCTTGCTTGACATCTCCAACCAATCATTCAAATCGTACATTTTCACTGTGCTGAAGTCGTAATACCACTTGCCCGCTGGCCCTGTCTTCCCTTGGCGACATTTAGGCAGATCAACTTCAATCGTATTCTTGTCAATCTCGTTTGGTGCAAGTTTATCACGATTGAGTACGAAGTTATATGCTGCGCTCTGCACGAAGCTACCAGTACCCAATGCATCATACTCTGTTACCTTGCGTACTTTACCCTCTTTGTCCTGCTGAGGCTTGCGTGTATGCAGTACGTTGACAATCGTTGCGCCTGTCTTGATGAACCCCTTTTGGAACGTCAAGTGGTCTTCAGCGTGTGCTTCCGCACTACCTCGAAGCATGTCTGTGAGCACGTCCATGATGAACAAATCACAGGAATAGACGGAGCGCATCTCTTCCATCACTTGCTCAACTTCTTTGATGGTTGCCCCACGCTCATCTAGAAGGTAAAACCTTGGGCTACCATCTTCCTTGTAGCACAGCTCTTGCTTGAGTTTCTGTCCAAGATCAGACTCAATCAATTCTGACAACTCTTCGTCTGAATAATTCCACCTCAAGTTCTGTTCCATGTGCAGAGCAAGAAGCTCTAGCATATATTGCGAAGCAGTCTCCTCCAGGCTCACAATGGTAGGAACTACAGGAGAATTGAAGATGAAATGGTACACCAGCCTTCGTACAACAGTTGTCTTACCAACAGATGTGTCAGCAATGATGTTACAGATGCGTCCCTGGAGAATCCCCCCACCAGTCATCTTCTCAATTTCTTTCATGAAGCTAGGAAGTGACAATCGTGGGCGATTTAGCTCATCCTTGATTCCTTCAAACGCGTCAGCAGCAGTAAGTACCCCGGCAGGTACATATGGCTTTGCTTCCCAGAAATCTCGCACGAAGTCTTGAGGCTTTCCTTTGGTCAAGTAGTCGTCAGGGTCATTGTGCCTCATCTGCATAATGTACACCCTACCCTTTGGCAACACCTTAGCAATCTCCAGATTTGCCTTCTGACCAGGATCATCCATGTCCATGCAGACGACAATCTTCTTAAACTGAGAGAACCAAGCAAATTGCTTTGCACATTGTTTGTGTGCTGCTGGCTCCCCTACAGTTGGGGACACCACTGCAATTGGATCATACTTCTTATCCTTCTGCGCATCAAGTAGCATCTGATACGCCGCAAGCTGCTTAACTTCTCCGCCTACGATCAGGACAATACCTTTCGGTGTTGGAAATTTCCACTGTCCAATCAGGTCACAATCACCACCAACAACGCCAATAGGGCTGGTGAAGTCCTTCGGGAATTTACGTGTCTTGCACCCTACAAATTTACCTGCCACGGTAGTGGGTGAGTAATGCTTCACTGGATCACCAGTGGAAGGGTCATACTCAAAGCGATTGGCAAAGAACTTACAAATATCTTCTCGGAGCCCTCGCCATCCTTTTGGATCTGCCCCTGTACGGGCAACAATTGTGTTCCAGTCGTCTTTAGTCATCGGCTGTTTAGTGTTTGGTGCAGCCTCCAAGTAATCCTCCTCTTGTTCACTAATTGCAATTCCTCTGCGTTTACGCTCC
>CAZWBZ010000036.1:0-2003 GCA_964632605.1 uncultured Candidatus Saccharibacteria bacterium | reverse complement strand
GCGAAAACTTGGCCTCCATGCGGGCGGCAAAATCGCCGGGGCGGATGCTGAAAGTGATTCGGTTGTCGGCAGGATTGAACCTTTGAGAAAGAGGGATGATGTTGCCTGCTTCGTCGTAGGTTACGGGGTCGGCTGATTTAATTTGGTTTGGATCAAACACCACAAAGTGAGTGGTGTTTTCGTAAGTGCCAATAATTCCGTCATACCCAAGCTCCTGTGCATACTCTCCAATCAGTCGCGCTGGCTTTTCCCACTCGAACGATTCAAGATAACGGTCTCCTGACAATATATCCAAAAGGTCTGTTTCGGCATCGCGCTCTATAAGCGGTTGTGCTTGGTTGATAAATTCTGGCGGCAGCATCTCCCCAATGCTCTGTATTGATCCTTCGCCATCCAATACTAAAGGTTTGTTGATTTTGATTCTGGCAGAGATTACGCGCCCGTTACCCCATCCGCTTTTGCGTGATGCTTTTTCAGCCCATTGCTCAGCGTCCTTTTGATCCTCGGTAAGATAGAATCCGCGCCCCCAAATTTGCCCAAGTCGAACGCGACCGTGCCGGAACTCAGTGAAATCTTCCGCAATAGTTCCATGATACGCTTTCACATCATACCCGCCAGCCTTCGCCGCATCATCCACCATCCGCTGCGCCGTCGCCATGTCCCCAGCCTTCACCGCCGCTAGGTAGTCGGCATCTTGCGCGGGCGTCACACGCAGGCTAAAAGTCTCCTGCACAACAGGCTTGCCGTTCTCTTCAAGGATGCGGACAAGGTTCTCGTCGAAGATCACGAAGTTACGCGTGCCGTCGCCAGCGCCACGACTGCCGCCGTCGAGGTAGCGGATGCCGGGGATGCCGAGTGATGCTAGCTTTTCAGAGGCGGCTTTAATACCATTTTTAGCAAGTTGATCATAAAGCAGTCTTCCTGTCTGCGGCATTTTGTCAGATGCCTCCCAAGGCATTTTGGCAAATGTGTTCGGCGTCTTTTGAATGGCAAGTTGCCTGCGCTTTTCCACGTCCTGCAATAAGTCTGATAGATATGGTTGAAGCACAGCCTTAACCTTCTCGCTCTGCTCAGACAAAGGCTTGTCCCAATCAAGGAAATCGCCTTCGTCCGGCAGGAGTTCGACGGTGTAGAGGTTGCCGCGCTTATCGGCCATGTATTTCTTTAGCGCATTCTTGGCCCCCTTTTCTGTAGCGTCCGTGTGGATGACCTGAACATCTCTCCCGTCTGATGGTTTAACCCAAGCCAAATACTTTCCATTCTCCTCTATCACTCCGCTGTGGGACACTGGATACTTGCTAGAAAGTTGTTTTTTGTATTGCTCCCCAACTTCCCGGCTCTCCGCAAAGTAAAGCCCCCAGCCGTAAGCCTGCGCACCCTCGCCCGTGCCGATCTTGTCCGTCGTGAACTTGTCCACCTTATGCGGCGTGCCGTGGTAGGCGCGAATCGAGAACGTCTCTCCGGTATCGGATGCGGCGACTTGCTCGCCAAAGTATCCAAACTCCGCCAAGTCATCCAGCGACCAGCGCACGGAATCGGCGGCAACTTGTGCCTGCCAAACCTTGAAGCCTTCGGGGTCTTGCGATTCGGCATGCGTGCGAGCGTATTCTTTGGACAAGCTCACCCAATCGCCCGTGTTCATTTCACCCTTGGGACCGGCGCGATAAATGGTCAGTTTCGCTTTGGGATTTCCTTTTACCCTGCGAAGTTGCGCCATCGTCTCGCGAATAACTTTCGGCTCCATTCCCGAATACCACTCGGGGTGTTGGTAAACATCGGCGGGAGAAATGCCGCCTTCGAGCAAGTCAAAGGCTCGCGGTCCTTCACTGTTAGGACGATGATTACCGGCATAGTCCGCAATGCTGAACGTCGTAGGCCCGACAAGTCGAGCGCCGTCCGGCATTTGAACGACCTTCGAGGCGTCGGCAGGGATGGCGCGGGAGGTCGCAAACGTCTCCCCATTTGGCTCCGCTACTTCTTGGCCTTCTTGCGCTTGACCTTGT
>CAZWBZ010000035.1:0-2026 GCA_964632605.1 uncultured Candidatus Saccharibacteria bacterium | reverse complement strand
TGAAAACAAAACTCCCCGCCGAAGCGGGGAGTTTGTTCAACTTGTTTCGTTAGAAACAGATTGAGTATCAACTTACTACCAAGACAAGGTCTTTGAAGAACTGTCCAAAGGCAAAGTATCAACAACGGTGATAGAGGTACCAGTAGAGGTATCGCCATCAGCCCAAGTAATACCAGCGGCTTTGATAGTTGGATTTATGTAAGAAGTAGCAGTGTTAACAGCCTTCGGAGTGGTAGTATCTGCAACCAAGATAAAGGTCTTAGAACCACCAGCAGCGATTTCGGTGCTAACAAAGTTAGAGTTAGCGGTTACGGTATAACCACTAAAGGTAGTGGTAGTAGTAGCTGCACCAAAAGTAATGGTACCGCCATAAACACCACCTGACAAACTAGACAAAGTAGCCTCAGCAACTTTATTAGAAGAATTTACGCTATCTTTGTATAGAGTAAATGTTCTAGAAGCAGTGGCGTTTTCGGTCAAGTTTGTTGCATTAATGGTAATAACCATACCATTAACATTTGCTGAGTATGAGCCATCATTGGCTTCATTGGACACAACAAATTTAGCAATCTGATGAGTTGCGCTCGGAGTTGTAGCTCCGGACGGAGTATCAGAAGCCATAGCGGCAGCAATCTTAGTTCTGTAGATCTTCATTTCATTAGCGGTAACATTGGTACCAGTAATGACCAAGCTTCCATCGCTTTCAGCAAGAGTAGCGTTGGATTGTCTACCATAAGCGGTTACTGGGGTAGAAGTACCGGCAGCAGCCAAGTAATCAGATCTTACCATCAATTCTTGAGTGTTAGCTGATTGGCCAAGGGTCCAAGCGGACACTTTAGCTTCTACAGAGTAAATCTTGTTGGTGCTCTTAGTGATAGTGTTAGAGAAACCAGTGAAGGTTACATAACCATCCCAAGAAGTGGTGGCATCAGCAGTAACGCTGTATACCGGACCGGCAACCAAAGTCTTAGCTCCGCCAGTAACATCATACAATCTGAACTCAGACAAATCAGCAATGTCACCAGCAGCAGAAGAGTTCAAGTTAACGATGAAATCGGTAACTCTAATGTCTTCAGAAGTGCCAGCGGCAAATTTGAATCTGCCCAATTCATAAGTTTTACCAGCAACAATTTGCTGAGCAATCGGAGTAGCAGAATCCAAAGATACGGTCAAAGAACCTTTGCCCGCGATATAAGGAGTCTGTAAAGCTGGTTTAGTGGTAGTATCATCAGCAGTTTGTGAAGTGGTTACACCAGTGGCATAAACAGCATCCAAAGTAGCGATTGAAGTAGTACCGGCAGAAACAGTGCTCAAGATATCAGCATAGATATTGAACACAGCTTGTTGACCAGCATTGATTCTGATAGCTGTAGTAGGAACGAAAGAATAAGTGGTGTTAACAGCATCGGTCATATTTCCGTAAGTAGAACCGATTTGATTTCCAGCAGAGTCTTTCAACTTCAAGTTGGAATAATGATTATCAAAGGTTCCAGCGGCATCTTTGATTACGAGCTGAGTAACATCAACAGCTTCTCCCAAACCGGCGTTAACAGCGAAAGAACCAATTTTTACTTCAGTTCCTCCAACTACGCCAGTTGGATTGTTTGCAGAACCATCAGGTACTGAAACGTTCTTAGTTACAGAGATAGTTCCTGATCTCAAAGTCAAAGCGTTTCCGTCTTGACCAGTAGTAGAACCAGTAGTTCCAGCGGTCATCTTGGTATAATTATCAGTGCCGGCAACTAAGCTAGCCATAATAGTTTCAAGAGCGGCTGGTTTGCCACTAGTTTGAGTCAAATCAGCTTTGATGGATACAACTCTGGTTTGACCAGCGTTAATAACCAAGCTGTTGCTCAAAGAGCCTAAACCGGCAACGGCATTAGAGCCATCGCATAATACTTCAGAATCGGTAGAACCGATTTGAGAACCATCAACATAAAGTTTTACATTTTTGATGACGGTAGTAGCAGGAGACAAGGAACAAGTCAATTTAGCAGCCAAGCTGGAAACTTTGACAGCTTCACCA
>CAZWBZ010000034.1:0-2374 GCA_964632605.1 uncultured Candidatus Saccharibacteria bacterium | reverse complement strand
CGTGCGGATTGCCGGGGTGTGGATTCCGAAACGGCTCGTGGAGGTGGTGCGATGAGCGTGGCCGACGACTACCGGACGTTCATCGCGTCCAAGTCCCAACTGGCGAACGCCGGCGGGTTCGCCCCGCTGTGGGTGCCGGACTTCCTGTTTGGATTCCAGAAGTCTCTTGCGGGCTGGTCTGTGAGACAGGGGCGGGCGGCGGTGTTCGCCGACTGCGGCCTGGGCAAAACCGCGATTCAGTTGGTATGGGCCGAGAACGTGGTACGGCAGACGAACCGGCCGGTCCTCGTGCTGACCCCGCTGGCCGTCGGCCGGCAGACCGTGGCCGAGGCGGACAAGTTCGGGGTGGAGGCGGTCCAGTCCCGCGACGGCAAGGTGTCTCCGGCGGCCCGCGTGGTTGTGACCAACTACGAGAAGTTGCACCTGTTCGACGCGACCGCGTTCGCCGGGGTGGTGTGTGACGAGTCGAGCATCCTGAAGAACTTCGACGGGGTTCGACGGCACGACATCACGGAGTTCATGCGGCAGGTGCCGTACCGCCTGCTCTGTACGGCGACGGCCGCCCCGAACGATTACGTCGAACTCGGCACGTCGGCCGAGGCGTTGGGCGAGATGGGCTATCAGGACATGATTACCCGCTTCTTCAAGCAGGAGACGAGTAAGGACCATCTCGGCTGGGGGCGGACGAAATACCGGATGAGAGGGCACGCCGAGCGGGACTTCTGGCGGTGGGTGGTGTCGTGGTCGCGGGCCGTGCGGAAGCCGTCCGACCTGGGGTTCGACGACGGGGCGTTCGTCCTGCCGCCGCTGACCGAGACGGAGCACGTTGTTCCGTCGGCGTACCTGTACCCCGGCGAACTGTTCCCCCGCACCGCACGCGACCTGCCCGAGCAGCGGGCCGAGGCGAAGCGGACCCTTCCGGGCCGGTGCGACAGGGCGGCCGAACTGGTGGCGGACACGGGCGAACCGGCCGTCGTCTGGTGTCACCTGAACCCGGAGGGGGACCGGATCACGAAGGCGGTTTCGGGGGCGGTTCAGGTGTCCGGGTCCGACTCGGACGAGCAGAAGGAGGAGACGTTCGCCGCCTTCGCCGCCGGGCAAATTCGCGTCCTCGTCACCAAGCCGAGTATCGCCGGGTTCGGACTCAACTGGCAGCACTGTGCCCACCAGACCTATTTCCCGTCGCACTCGTTCGAGCAGTTCTTCCAGTGCGTCCGCCGGTGCTGGCGGTTCGGCCAGAAGCGGCCGGTGCGGGTGGACGTGATCGCGTCGGAGGGCGAGGCCGGGGTGCTCGCCAACCTGAAACGCAAGGCGGCGGCGGCGGACGCCATGTTCGCCACGCTCGTGGACCTGATGAACAACGAACTCCGCATCGTGCGGGGTGACAACTCGAACACCAAACAGCGGGTGCCGTCGTGGATGTGACCGTCAGCGACCAAGTGATTACGGAGCGGTACGCCCTGTACAACGGGGACTGCTGCGAGGTGGTGGCGGGGCTGCCGGCCGATTCCGTCGGCCTGTCTGTCTACTCGCCGCCGTTCGCCACCGAGAGCGGCGGCGCGTTGTACACCTACTCGTCCTCCCCGAACGACTTCTCGAACTCCCGCACCTACGCCGAGTTCTTCCGGCAGTACGAGTACCTCGTCGATCAGATTCGCCGGGTGACGATGCCCGGCCGCATCTCGGCCGTGCACTGTATGGACGTGCCGAAGGCGGGGGCCAACCTGTGCGGGTACACCGACTTCCCCGGCGACATCATCCGCCTCTACGAGCGGTGCGGGTTCGAGTACCTGCCCCGCATTTGCATCTGGAAGGAGCCGCTCGAAGTGCGGAACCGGACGATGGCGAAGTCTCTCGCCCACCGGCAGATCGTCGAGGACGCGACCCTCACGACGGTGGCGGCGGCCGACTACCTGCTCGTCTTCCGCAAGCGGGGTGAGAACCCGGCCCCAGTCAAGCACCCGACCGGGTTCCACCGGTACATCGGGGCGAGGCAGATTCCGGCCAACCTCCACAAGTATCGCGGGTGGAAGGGCAAGCAGACGGAGAACCGGTTCTCCCACTGGATCTGGCGGCAGTACGCCTCGTGCTTCTGGGACGACATCCGGCTGGACCGGGTGCTGCCCTACAAGGAGGCCCGTGACGCCGACGACGAACGGCACGTCCACCCGTTGCAACTGGACGTGATCGAGCGGGCCGTCGAGATGTGGACCAACCCCGGCGAGGTGGTGTTGACGCCGTTCATGGGCGTCGGGTCGGAGGTGTACGGGGCGGTCATCAACGGGCGGAAGGGGGTCGGGGCGGAACTGAAGCCGAGCTACTTCCGGCAGGCGGTGCGAAACCTGGCCGACGCCCGCCGGGAGGACGACGCGGA
>CAZWBZ010000033.1:0-2519 GCA_964632605.1 uncultured Candidatus Saccharibacteria bacterium | reverse complement strand
CGGCGACGGCGACGGCGACGGCTCCGGCTAAAAAAACCGAGCATTACCCCGCTGGTAGTTCGAATTGACGGGAACGGCCACAGGCTGAGTACCGAAGCACCTTCAGGGCCAGCGGGATTTTTAGGAGATCAAAAATGAACAAACTTCAGCGCTACGAAAACCAGGACAAATGGCCTAACGTGCCGTTTGTCGACGACGAGCCGGAGCACGGCATCACCCTCAGCCGTGCTCTCATCTGGGCTGCATTGATGATCGCCATCAACATCACGTTGGTCATGGCTCTGGCTGGCTGATATGGATCGTGATCACGTCTACACGGCGATCATGGCTGCTGTTTCTGTCGCCATGACAGCAATCTGGGTGCGCGGGCTGTGGCAAGCCGCATCGCTGCTCTGGGGGCAGCCATGATCCCTGACGATCGCTGTGAGTGCTGCGGCAAATACAAGGCCTACCGCGACGGCATGTGCTGGGGTTGCAGGGCCGTCAGCTACAAGACCGAAGCGGAATTTCTAACGGCGGAATCCATTAAACAAGGCCATGAACCGCAATCTACACAACCCGGAGACGGATTGACCAAAACCCACAGGAAACCAATATGACCGCCCTCATGATCGACATCGAAACTGCCGGCAACCGGCCGACCTCCGCCATCGCCAGCATCGGCGCCTGCCGCTTCGACCCGCACGGCGCCAGCATCGGCGACATCTTCCACGTCCATGTCAGCCTCGCCAACGGCCAGCGCCACGGCCTTACCCTCGACGCCGATACCTTCCTCTGGTGGCTCGGCCGGAAGAGCAACGCCCGCCGTGACCTGATCGCCGGGCAAGCCGACGCCGCGCCGCTCGTCACCGCCCTCGAAGCCCTTGCCGATTTCATCTCCGGCAGCGGTCCGGAGCCTGAAATCTGGTGTAACGGCAACAGCTTCGACCTGCCCATTCTCGCCAACGCCTGCCACGCCGTCGGCCTGCCGCTGCCGTGGAAATTCTGGCAGGAGCGCGACCTGCGCACCCTAATTGCGCTCAACAAGGGCATCCGCATCGAGCGCGCAGGAATCCACCACAACGCCCTCGACGACGCTATCTACCAGGCGCTGCTGGTGCAGCACATTCACGCCAAAACCCGCGAGATAACACCATGACCGACCCGCGACGTATCCCAGACGACATCCTCTGCCTGGCGCACACCGACCACAATCGCGAATGGTGCGAAAAATACCGCACATGCCAGCGCCATGTATCCATTGTCATTGGAGATTTCTCGGCAGACACAGCCGTGATGACCCGCGCTTGCAAGCCTGGCAAGCAAGACCGGTATATCGAGGCATCGTCATGAGCCTGACAGCGCACCTGCTTTTTGGCTGCCAGACAACACTGCCGACAGACACACCGCGCATTCATCGAATGGGCGTCAAATGGGCCGACACAGGAGAAAACGAAATGACGACGCCTATTGCGCAAGGTCCGGTTGAGCGACGTTTTAGTAATTACAGCGAAAGGGAACACCATGTTTGAAATGCTCGGAAATTTAGCAAAAGCGGTTGTCGGTGTTGTGGTTGAAACGCCGATTGCCATCGCGGCTGATGTGCTGACCATCGGCGGATCGATCACGGACAAGGACGAGCCTTACACGGCAACCGCCTTGAAGGGCGTGATAAAGAATGTCGAGAGCGCGACGAAGCCGGATTGAAAGCATAACGCCAGTTTCAGGGGCGGGCCGGAGGCCCGTCCCGCTGGAAACGATAGTTAGGTTTTGTTGTGCGAAAGTGCTTGACACGCTCAGACTAATGCACTACATTACTAACCATGCGAGGCGCGGTGCCGAGCAACAACAAAAGACAACAAAAGGAGCGAGTCATGAAAGCCTACTTCATCAGCAGCCCCAACGGAACGTTCGGCCAGACCGATGCCGGTTGCCACGCCTACGCCGGGCAGGAAAAAGTTGTGGCGTCGGTTAGCCTCGACGCCACAGACGCGGAGATAGCCGCCTTCATGGCGGTAGCCGACCTGCGCCTGTGTTTCAAGCTGGGCAACCAGCGTGAGACAGGCGACCAATGGGGGGAGATGTTCCCCGGAGTAGAGATGCCCATCCCTCACACGCGGGAAGGGCTGCGCCAGGCCGCGAGGGTGGCAACCAAGCGGCGTCCGAGCGACCCGCACATTGCCCCCAATAGTTGGGGGCAGCACCGAATTCACTTCGGCGACGAGCCGGAGTTGGCGGGCGCTTCCGTCCAGATGGACGGAGCGAATCTCGCCTACCAGCGGGAATTGCTCGCAGGCCGGGCGTGACCGGCTTGAAGAAGCGGCCGCCGCACCGGCCGCCGAAGTACCCAGGCGAGCCCATGACGACGCTCACGGTTCGCCTGCCGGTGCGCTTGCGGGAGAAGTTGGCCCGCATCAGTGGTGGGAAATCCGCCGATTGGGTTTGCGACCGCATCGAAAAGGCGCGGGAGCGTGAGAACGAAACCTAACGCAAAAGTCAGCGGCGCCGGAACGGCGTCCGCTGGACTGCCGGGTTATGCC
>CAZWBZ010000032.1:586-2569 GCA_964632605.1 uncultured Candidatus Saccharibacteria bacterium | reverse complement strand
TTTTCGAGGCTCCTTGTTTGCCCTGCGTCAGGCCATCGGCATTGGTGACGTAGCCCGTCTGGTAGGCATGCGCCTTGGCGACGATCGGGTCGTACTGAATGCCAAAGGCTGCGATCAGCTTCTTCGAAAGCTGCTCCTTCTGCTTTCTGGCGCTCGCCTTGGCTGGAATATCGATGCGCCCGGCAGCTTCGGCGAACGCCTTCAGCCAGACCCATTGAAGGTTCGGTTTCCCGTTTGTCGCTTTGGCCATACCCAGCTGCGATGGCTCAAGACGACGTGTCTCGCCCCGAAAGGTGACGTTGATCACCTCGTCGGAGATGAACGCGATCTTGACCTCGCCCCAACTGGCGTCTGCCGCAAGCGGCCATACCAAGCCAGCAGGAGTGGCCTGAAGCGTCTGGCTGACCTCAGTTCCCAGCCGGTCGAGCATCTGAGTAATGGCCGGGGCTGCCTGCGCGTCATGGGCGTCGTCGCAAAGGAGCGCGTCATCGAAGGCCATGTGGGTCGTGCCGGTGCGGCCGAGGTAAGTCTTCTGATCCGAAGATAGGGTCTGGCTTGTCGGCACCAGCAGCAGGCGTGGACTGGCGAAGCTCTCCAGAGCCTCAAGCGCGACGACACTTTTCTCAGGTTGGCTCCCGCCCTGGAACAGCGCGAAGACTGGCACGCCCATGCCGGCGGCAACCTGGCGGTCCCCAACATGGAAGACGCCATCGGTGCCAGCCTTCTTGGTCGATACGGCTAGGTCGAGAGCCTTGCAGACCATCGCCGCGAACTTGCCTCGGTCGAGCTTGCTGATCGCCACGCACTGGGCCGTCAGATCAAGGCGTTTGCAGACTGCCGGCGTATCCTGACACTCCGCAACGAGACGCCCATCATCGAGTTCTACAACCCTGCGCGGGCAATTTGGGCCTGAAGGTGAAGGGCAACTGATCGACGATGCCGTTTTGCCCGTGGCTTTCAGGAGCGGCTTGATGAAGGGCCACTCCTTCTGATGACCGCCGCGCCAGTCCACCTCGGGCAACGAGGTGTCCGCAAGCTGATCAAGCGTTTCCCAGAAGTTCGTCAGGCGCATCACTGGATGGTCTCACCCCCGCCCTTGCAAAAGCCGCGAGCGACGAGCCACCGCTCGATGACGTCGCTATCCTCGTTGCGATCATACCGGGCGATGTTCGGCGTTCGGACTGTTACAGACCGATCCTTCTTTGAGCCGGTGAACCAGACACGGAAGACCACGCCAGAGAGCTTCCCCGGCGCCAGTCGATCCGACCACTTGTCGCCAAACGCGCCGAACAGGTCATTTGCCTTGCGGATCTCACGCTCTCCGAAGGGTCCCGGCCAATAGCGCTGGATCTCGACCAGCAATATCCGGTCGATGCCATCGATGTCGTCACAGGCAAGCGCTGCGGGGCCGTCGTTCAGCAGCGGGTCAAAGCTGTACTTTGCCGCCGGCGGGAAATGATCGGGGTCATCGAACAGCAGGAACCCGATGGTGTGCAGATAGAGCTCGGTCTCGCCCTTGGTCGAGGTGTGGACGCCGATCTCGCCGGTCTGCTCATCATAGACCAGCACATCGTGCTGCTGCGGGCGATAGAACTCGGTCTCGGTTTCGCCGGTGTCCTGGTGGTTGCCTTCCCGCCGCATCGGCAGGCCATGGCGCACCAGCATCCACACACGCTTGTCGCGCCTGAAGGTGAAGACACGGGTGCCGCGCCCTTTGCGCCGGCTACCAAACCAGTCATCGAAACTGGCCTGTATCTCGAGGGTCTTTTCCTCGGTGACCTCGGGAAACTTCTTCGGTTCGTCTGCGCCGCCGCCGAAGTAAACAAACCTCTTCTGATTGAACACGACGGCACGGGCATGCGTGTCCTTCAGCGCCTGCGGCTTGGCGAGCCATATCCGAACAGCGACATCGGCCGGTGTCAGCTTGTCGGCGGGGCCGAGGTCGATCTCCTGAGTCTTGGCGATCTCCAGCAGGTCCTCAAT
>CAZWBZ010000032.1:0-576 GCA_964632605.1 uncultured Candidatus Saccharibacteria bacterium | reverse complement strand
GGCGGGGTGTGGTCATTGGGCGTCATCAGGACGCTGCTGAGCTGCTCAAACGGAAACCCATCCGGGTGTCCCGACAGCGAAAGGCCCCGGCTGGGCAGGTAATCAGGCCAGAGATCGAAGAGAGCGACGAGGTTGTGGGCAGCAATATTCTTGAGCCGGTCCGGTTTTGTGAACACACGGGGGTTGAATGTAGGCACGGCAGGCTCCGAGAATCTTGGGGGGCGTCGTCGCGGTCAAAGTTAGTGGATCGCGCGCCAGATTAAAGAGTATAGTTTCGCTTTTTGTTCTCCCGACAGTTCGAGGAGCGCGCCGGTAGGTGACAGGACTAGCTGGAGCCCTGTCGCATGCCCGAATTTCTGCGCCTTCTGAACCAGCTCCGGGCCATGTCCCGGAGCAGCTGTTGCCACTGTCTTGTCGGTCTCAATCATACCGGCGACCCCGCAATGGTCGTCTGCGCGACCATTACGACAGCGAATCATCTGCCTGTCTCGCTGCTGCTGCTCCTGTCCACAGGTGCTGCTCATGGTTGATCCGGACGAGCGCGAAACCGCCGCCCTGAGCGCCGGGCTGAAGGCC
>CAZWBZ010000031.1:1781-2648 GCA_964632605.1 uncultured Candidatus Saccharibacteria bacterium | reverse complement strand
GAAGGCGGCACGTATGGGGCCCTGTCTATCAATGGCAAGCCTATGGCACCGGCACAGATAGCGCGCATGGTTGGCGAGTCTCCTGCTGCCGTGGTGAAGCTGCTTGCTGAACTCGAAGACGCCGGGGTGTTCTCCCGCGATGAACAAGGTTGCATCTACAGCCGTCGGATGGTTAAAGACGAGCACGTCAGGAACGTTCGCGCAGATGCCGGAAGGTTAGGCGGCAATCCAAATTTGCTTAAGCAAAAGGTTAAGCAAAACGGAGAGCAAAACCCAACCCCTTCATCTTCATCTTCATCTTCATCTTCGAACATAGAAGAACCTAACGGTTCTGTCGGCGCTGCCGACCGTCTGCCGCGATGCGAAGCGCAACCCGTGGTTGACCTGTACCACGACACCCTGCCAGAACTGCCACGGGTTCGCCTGATGACAGACGGGCGGCGAAAAGCCATTTCCGCGTTTTGGCGATTCGTGATGACCAGCAAAAAATCAGACGGGACGCCGCGGGCCACGAACGCGGAAGAGGCGATGGCCTGGATCCGTGGCTACTTCGGACGGGCGCGGGACAACGATTTTTTGATGGGCCGTGGCCACAAGGCGCCAGGGCATGAGGGCTGGCAGTGCGACTTTGATTTTCTGCTGACGGACAAGGGAAAACGCCACGTCATCGAAAAAACGCGGGAGGCCGCATGAACTCCCCCGATCAACTGCGCAGCGAGCAGACGGAAGCGGCGGCGCTCTCGATTCTGATTAACTTCCCGGCTGCGTTTGATGACGTATCCGACCGCCTGCGGCCTGAGCATTTCACGAACGACGATCACCGCGCCATCTATGCCGAGCTGTGCAGCCAAATGGCCGCTGGTAAGG
>CAZWBZ010000031.1:0-1771 GCA_964632605.1 uncultured Candidatus Saccharibacteria bacterium | reverse complement strand
GTAGGCGAAGCCACCGCCCAGCACCCGGCGCGTCTCCGCCACCCGCCGCGCCCACTCGTAGCCGCCGAAGAGGTTCGCCAGCGCCTGCCACTGCACGGGCTTCCACAGGGCGCAACCGGAGGCGACCAGGAGGAGGCCGAGGGCGATGGCGACCAGATAGGCGAGGCGCTGGACGGCGTTGTCCCGCACGATGTTCTGCTGGGTGTGAGCTCCTACAACGACCACAGCCCGCGCGGCATCGCCCGCCACGTACAGACGCTGGTGGACACGTTCAAGGCACGGCAATTGCACGGCATGAGCTACAAGCTGGCCGAGCTTGCGTTTGATGATGGGCCGATTCAGGACAGGATTGACAAGGCCCAGGCCGAGGTGGCGAAGCTTGACGATGCCGAGCAGACAGACGATTGGGTGGATGCACACACCGCAGCCATCAAGCACCTCGATTTGCTCGATGCGCGCCAAAGCGGGGCAATCAAGGGAATCGCCACAGGGTTGACGGACTTGGACGAGATGCTTCACGGCGGCATGTACCGGGGAAACCTTGTGGTGATTGGCGCGCGTCCTGCTATGGGTAAAACAGCGCTCGCTATGACTGTCGGCCTGAACGTGGCGCGTGATTATTGCGTCGGCTTCTTGTCAATGGAAATGCCACACAGCGACGTGCGCGACCGTCAAGCCGCCATCCTGAGCCGCGCTGCCATCGGGTTCATTAAGCGCCCAGCCCAGGGGCTTGACTACGACCGGATTGTTGATGGCGTGGAAAAGGCAAAAACGCTTCGCTGGTTTGTGTCGGACAAGTCCGGCCTGAACATCATGCAACTGCGCAGCAAGGCCCGCGCACTCAAGCGCCGTCAGAGCCTGGACGTTCTGATCGTGGATTACATCGGCCTCATGAACGGAATGGACAGCAAGCAGTCTCGCGCCTACCAGATCGAGGAAATCAGCCGAGGACTCAAGGGTCTGGCGAAGGATTTGGACATTGTGGTGGTGTGCCTGGCCCAGGTGAACCGTGGCGGCGTGGAGCGTGTTGGGCAGGTTCCAGGACTGCAAGACCTGCGGGATTCAGGCGCGATTGAGCAGGACGCGGACGTGGTGGCATTCATCCACCGGCCCATTGAGGCGCAGCCAGACCTCGGTGCGAACTTCAAGAACTTCGCGCTCTTGCGTGTCGCCAAGAACCGCCAGGGTCGGACGGGCGATGTGAATTTGTTCTACCACGGCGAGTTCACATGCTTTGAATCATGGGCTGGTCCGGCGCCGCAAAAGGGCATCGGATCGCAATCGAAAGGCTTTGAATGAAGGCCATGCATGACCGCCTACGACAAAGCACTAGCCCACCTCATCAAGTTGGCAAAAACCCCAGGATGGAAGGAATACGCATGGAGTCGCGCAAAGGAGCTGGAGAGTTGCAGAACCGGCATGTGGCAGGGCATCGCTGCGGATTTGAAGCAGGCCATGCTGTCATCAGCCGCACCGCGCAAGAGTGGGGAGTGACAGCGTGAGCCACGTTTACAGCTTCACCGTCCCCGGAGAGCCAGTGGCAAAGGGCAGGGCGCGGGCTTTCGTGCGCGCTGGCCGGGTGGCCCACTACACCCCGGCAAAGACCGAGAACTACGAGGCGCGCGTAGCGACGTTTGCCCAACAGGCGATGGCAGGCGCCAGGCCGCTTGAGGGTGCCGTGGCGCTTTCCGTGGTTGCCCGGTTCAGCATCCCCGCTTCGTGGAGCAAGAAGCGCCGTCAGGCCGCTATGGACGGGCTGGAGCACGTCACA
>CAZWBZ010000030.1:393-2870 GCA_964632605.1 uncultured Candidatus Saccharibacteria bacterium | reverse complement strand
TGGTGGCCACGGAGACGATCTCGGCGACGCACATCATTCCGGCGCTGACGCGGACCATCCCCTTGCCGGAGTCGGAATTCCTGACCGTCGAGCGCGTCTCGATCATCGTTCCGCCGCTGACGTGGCTTCCCGACGCCGGCCGGCGCAAGCCGCTCACCCCGACGTCGCGCGACTATCTCGACCTCGTGTATGGGTCGGTGTCCGGAGCCGGAGAACCGGCCTATTTCGCGATCCGTGGCGGCGGCGCCGACCGCACCATCATCGTTGGGCCTTGGGCAGGGTCCAGCTACGGAACGGAGATCACCGGGACGCAGCGCGCCGCGCCGCTTTCGGCCACGAACACGGAAACTGCCGTCACGCGCGAGTTGCCGGCGCTGTTCCTCGCCGCCGCGATGGTCTTCCTGACGGGCTGGCAGAAGAACTACGGATCGCAGGCGGACGACCCCAAGATGGCTGGATCATGGGAAGGCCAATATCAGGGCCTTCTGGCGGGCGCGCGCGGCGACGAGTCGCGCAAGCGGCTTGAGGGCGCTGGATGGACGTCGCGCACGCCGGCCCCGGCCGCCTCGATCCCGCGCGCCTGACATGCCCTATTCGACCGTAAAGCTTACGCCGGGCGTCAACTCGGTTGCGACGCCATCGCTGAACGCGGCCGGCTTCGTCGACTCGCAGTTGATCCGCTTCCAGCAAGGGCTGGTGCAGAAGCTCGGAGGATGGTCGAAAGCCTACGGCTCCCCCTTCACGCCCGCCCCGAGCGCGCTTCACCCATGGCTGGGGCTGGATGGACAGTCCCGGCTCGCTGTCGGCGCGCATGGCGGGGGCGTCTCGATCTTCGATGGCATGATTGCGCGCAGCATCACGCCGCGGCGCTATTCTTCGACCGCCGCCGTCGATTTTTCAACCTCGGTCGGCTCGAACATCGTCACCATCATCGACGCGGCCAGCGATCTGACCGTCTTCGATGCCGTCGAGATTGTCGCGCAAGTGTCGGTCGGCGGGATCATCCTTCACGGCGTCTATCCAATCTACGAAGTCGTCAGTTCGACCGAATTCAAGATCGCGGCGGCGTCGAATGCGACGGCCACGATCTCGAACGGCGGCGCGGTCCCGTCTTTCACCAGCGCCGCCAGCGACTTCATCGTCACGGTCACGCTCGCCAATCACGGACTTGCCGTCGGCTCGACATTCGCTGTTCCGCTTCCTGTCGCCGTTGGCGGCCTCACGCTGGAAGGCTTCTACCAGGTCCAGCGCATCACGGCGCCGAACACATTCCAGATCGCGGCGGACAGTCAGGCCGCATCGGCCGCGACCGTCTCCCTCAACGGAGGCGACGCCGCATTCATCTACTGGCCGAACCCGCTTCCGCCGTCTCTGCGCGGCGGCTATGGCGCAGGGCCTTACGGCGTTGGAACCTACGGCGTCGGATCGACCAGCGCGAGCCTTTCCGGAACCGCGATCGTCGCGGACGAATGGCTTCTCGACAATTTCGGCGGAACGCTCGTCTTCTGCCAGCAGGACGGGCCAATCTTCTCGTTTTCCCCAGATAGCAGGTTTGAAGCTGCGGCGATCGTGCCGGGCGCGCCAACGATCAATCGGGGGATCGTCGTTTCGTCGCAGACCCAGCAGGTGATCGCCTACGGATCGTCCGTTCTCGGGCGTCAGGACCCCCTTCTTGTGCGATGGAGCGATGTCGCGGACTTCGGGCAGTGGACGGCGAGTTCGGTCAATCAGGCCGGATCGTTCCGCCTGACGTCCGGATCGAAGATCGTCACGGCGACCACGATCGGCCTCGTCTCGCTTCTCGTCACCGACGTTGACGCATGGACGATGCAATTTGTCGGCATCGAGGGCGGCGTCTTCAGCTTTCAGAAGATGCCGTCCGCCGGATGCGGAGCGATTTCCCAACGCTGCCTCGCCAAGATCGGATCAAGCGCCGTATGGATGGGCGAACAGCAGTTTTACACCTATCGCGGAACGGTCGAAGTCGTCCCTTGCACGGTAAGGGATTTTGTCTTTGACCAGATGGACCGCGACAACGCGCACCGCATCTTCGCCGCGCCCAACAGCCTGTTCAATGAGGTGACGTGGTTCTTCCCGACGATGGGGGGAGACGGAACGCCGAACGCCTATGTCAGGCTCAACATCAACGAAAAGACGTGGGATTGCGGATTTCTGTCCCGCACGGCGTGGTCGGATCGCTCCGTGTTCGGCCCGCCGCTGGGAGCCGGAAACGACGGCTATCTGTTCTGGCACGAAAGCGGGCGCAACGCCGACACGGCGGCCACGCTCCTGACGCCCGAGGTGCTGGCTAACCTGGACTGGCTGGGCATCGACTACATGATCCCCATCGGCGGCGACGACACCTTGAGCTACGGCGTCCATCTGGCGCAGCAGGGCTTCAAGGTCGTGGCCATCCCCAAGACCATGGACAACGACGTGCCGGGCACCGACTACTGCATCGGCTTCAGCACCTGCGT
>CAZWBZ010000030.1:0-383 GCA_964632605.1 uncultured Candidatus Saccharibacteria bacterium | reverse complement strand
CGGCCATGCTTCCGTCATGCACAACGGGATGGTTCACGATCGCCGAGGCCGAGGCGTTCGTCTTCGTCGATCAGGTGTTGCCGGATTTCAAGTTCGGGGCTGACGCCGACACGGCGCAGTTGACGTTCTATGCGACCGACGAGCCGGGAGGCGCGATCCGGACGCGCGGTCCCTACACCGTCTCGCAAGCGCGCAACCTGATCTCGACGCGCCTTCGCGGCCGGCTGATCGCCATGAAGATTTCCAGCGACAGCGCGGACTCATTCTGGCGCATCGGCGCGGTTCGCTTTCGCTTTGCCATGGATGGTCGCAGATGATCGAGGGCGGCGGGCCGACACAAGAGCAGATGGCGGAGGCGATTGCGACGCTTCGGTCGCTTCCCG
>CAZWBZ010000029.1:0-2955 GCA_964632605.1 uncultured Candidatus Saccharibacteria bacterium | reverse complement strand
GTTGGTAGACTGCTACAGATTGCGTGGGGAAGTAGAAAGTGAATGAATTTTAGTAACAAAGGAAATTATGGAACAAAAACCAACACCAAGGATTACACAACCAACAGACAGTTATGTAAGGCATTACCCGAAGATCGTAGAACTTGTCAATAAACAGTTTGAAGAACAGTTTTGGACAAGCAGTGAAATGAAGGTTAAACTTGACCGTATGCAACTTCTCCACGGACTTGAGCCTGATCAACTGCATGCAGTAAAGACAGTTCTTTTGCTATTCCTTCGTTATGAACTGATGGTAGGTGATTTCTGGGGAAGAACTGTAGCGGATACATTCCCCCGCCCCGAAGTACGAATGGCTGCAGCAGGGATTGATGCTATTGAGAAGGTTACTCATGCAGAATTCTATAACCAGTTGAATGTAGAACTTGGTCTTGACACAGATGAGCACTACTTATCGTATCATGAAAAACCAGAGCTTGAAGAACGTGTCAAGTGGTTGGGAAGTATTCTTGGTGGAGAAGATAAGATTCTTGCTACTATTATTTTCTCAATGACTGAAACAGCTTTACTTTTTAGTTCTTTTGCTATCCTGAAAAGTTTTCAATCAAATGGGTATAATCTAATCCCTGTGATTGTTCGTGGTACGAACCAGAGCGCAATTGATGAGGATTTGCATGGAACAATCAGCGCAGAGATTATCAATACGTACTATCACGAAAGTGGAACCACCCTCCGTAAGGACAAGACACGGTACGAGAAAGTAAAAGAAGCTATTCACTATGCTTACGATCATGAGTGTTTGATTATTGACATGGCTATCCCTGGTGAATCGCTCAACGGAGTGCCAAAGCAAGAATACAAAGAGTTTGTTAAGCATCGTCTAAATATTTACTGCGACAGACTAGGTATCCCACACGAATTCAAAGTAGGAGAGTGCTCAGTTAAAGATTGGTTTGAGAAGAATACATATGCCTACAAAATGATTGATTTCTTCTCTGCTGGAATTGGTATGGAATATGAATCTTCGTGGGACGAAGAAGGATTTAAATCGGCTTGGTTGAAAGGGAATGATGAAGAAAATTGATTATTCAAAGATGCGAAAGAAACAGCAAGAACAGGGAGAACTTCCTCAGTGGTTTACTACAGGAGGCTTGCAACTCTTTCATGAAAAGTACGCCTATGACGGAGAGACTTTTAAACATCGTCTGAAGACTATTTCCAAGGCACTTGCCGCCCATGCGCCAAAAGTCTACCCTGATTGGTGGGAACAAGATTCTTACACAGCAGGTAGGACTTATAATGAAGTATTCTTCCAGTCCATGTGGGATGGCTTTATTAGCCCAAGCACCCCTCTGCTGGCTAATGGTGGTATTCGCAAGCGAGGCACTACGGTAAGCTGTGCAGGAGGTAACGTTGGTAATAACCTCTTTGATCGTTACAATGGAATTACAGAAGCTGCTATTTTGACTAAACACAGTCACGGTACTAGCTATTGCATTAATGACTGGCCTGCCGAGGGTGATAAACTCTCACGAGGAGGTGTCAGTCTAGGTGTAATGCCATTGGTGCGAGATATGATTGCTGCTATGGATGAAGTTACTCAAGCCTCTCGTAGAGGTAGTTTGGCTTACAGTATTAAGCCACAACATGGAGATTTTGAGAAAGTTCTAGATTATCTCTACACTGACACTGAATCTAACAACGTAGGTTGGTTGATTGACGATGAGTTTGTGCAAGCAATGCAAAATAAAGAGAAGTGGGCTCTTAATGCGTTTGCTAAAACTCTAGGCGTAAAGATGCCACGAGGTAAAGGTTACTATACTTTCATTGATAAAATGAATCGCCATCTTGCAGAAGCTTTTAAGCGAAAAGGAATGAAGGTACGGGCAAGCAATCTTTGCCAGGAAACGGTACTGCCTTCCGACGAGGACTATACCTTCAGTTGTGTCATTCTGAATTACAATCTAGAGTGGTATGATAATTGGCCTAAGCACCTTATTTGGATTGGTCAGATCATGTCTGATTGTAACATCTCTGAGTACTTGGAGACAATGGATGAAATGAGCAAGATGGACAAGAAAGCCATGGAGAAGATTTATCGCTTCACCAAGGAGTTCCGTTCTCTAGGTAGTGGTGTTCTTGGTTTCCACACTTTGTTGCAACGCAAGAAGATGGTGATTGGTGATCTTGATACAATGGCTTTGAACAGGGAAATCTTTCAGCGTCTTGATAGAGAAAGCAAGGAAACAACTCAATGGCTTGCAGAAGTTCTTGGTGAACCTGAAGGTTGTATTGGTTTGGGGGTTCGCAATGCTACTCGATTGATGATGCCACCAACTAAGTCAACTGCCGAAATCGCTGCGGGCGCATCTGAAGGCATTGGTTTGGATGTAGCAATGGCATTCACAAAGCAATCCGCTGGTGGTGAGTTTTTCCGCATCAATAAGGTTCTTCTTGAATGGATGAAAGAAAAGGGTGTAGACGTTGATGAGGTCGTAAAGCATATCATTGCAGATAAAGGAAGTGTACAAAATGTTGATTGGCTGGATGAGCATGAAAAACGAGTAATGCGTACAGCTTTTGAAGTGCGTATGGAGGATCACTTGAGGCTTTGCTCTCAACGACAACCCTATATCGACCAGGGACAATCAATTAATTTGTACTTCACATCAAATGATTCTGAAGAGTACATCAGTGAAATTCACAAGATGGCTTTTGAAGATGAAAACATTTTGTCTTTGTACTACATCTATAGCATGAGGGGTGCAGGAAACATTACTCGTGTAGAAATTTGCGAGGTGTGCCAGTGAAGGTAAGTCTTTATTCAGCACCGTGGTGTGGCAGTTGCCAAACTGTCAAACAATCCCTAAACTCCATCTGCACTAACGACCTTGAAATCCAAGTCCTCGATGTTGACACTCTAGGTATGCAAGCATTGTCTAAGGTTGGGATTAAAGG
>CAZWBZ010000028.1:0-3609 GCA_964632605.1 uncultured Candidatus Saccharibacteria bacterium | reverse complement strand
CGGATGCTCATTCGCTGCATGGCCACGACGGGGCGCTGTTCTTTCGTGCTGCGGACAAGCTGTACCGACTGGCTGGTGGGGCGGCTGCGGTGGTGGACACCGGGCTTGATGGCCCGACCTGCTTTGCCAGCGCGCCGCAGGGGCTGTTCTATTCGGATGGCCAGAGGTGCCGCGTCTATGCCGGTGGAGCTGCCGCGCCCTGGGGCCTGTCGCCGCCTTCGCTTTCTGTGAGTGGCGCGCCTGGCACCAGCCTGGTAACGGCGGTGTACCTGCGCGACGGGATGGAGTCTGGAGCAGCTACCCCAGCCGCTGCCGGTGATACAGCGGTGGTGGACATCCCGGCGCACCCGGAGGCCACGCACAAGGCGGTGTACCTGTCCAAGCCCGGTGGCACGGTGCTGTACCGGGCGGCTGTGGTGCCTGTGGGGCATGGTCCCGTCACGGTGAACGCCAGCATGGCCACCGGCCCGGCGCTGGAGACGCTTCACAAAACCCCACCGCCAGGGCACGAGGTTTCTGCAATCTGGAATGGCCGTGCGCTGGTAGGGGCTGGCCGATTCCTCCTGTACTCGGACCCTTTCCGGTTCGATCTGTTCGACCCATTGCGCCAGGCCGTCCCATTCCCCAGTGACGTGACCTTGCTGGTGGCGGTTTCTCCACAGGCGCTGATTGTGGGCACCGACAGCGCGATCTATCGCCTGACCGGCGCGGACATTGGCGCGGCATCCATGAGCCAGATCGCCGACTTCGGCGCGGTGCGCGGCGCCGGGGTGCGGGTGGATGCAAGCGTCTTCCCCGAGGTGGGGCAGAGCGTCGGCGTGGTGTTTGCCGCGCATGGCGGCTTCTGCTTTGCCGGGGCTGATGGTGGCGTGGCCAACCTGAGTGGGGCGCGGTTTCGACCTGGGCGCTTCATTTCCGGGTCGGCTGCTTTTTCTCGAAAGCCGGGCAATCACTCGGTGGTTTTCACGATCCGCAAGTAATAAGGAGGCCCTATGGCACTGAAACTCTCGACAGGTCTGGTCAACGCGACCATGGCCGACAAATCGTTCAAAGCAGCGCTGGAAGGCACTGGCGCGGCTGGTTTCTTCATCGACATCTATTCCGGCGCACGCCCGGCGAGTCCCAACGATGCGGCCACGGGCACGAAGCTGGCGCGCATCACCGCTGCGGCTGGCGCGCGCCTGCACTTTGCTGCTGCAGCCGTGGATGGCGTGATTGCCAAGGCGGCAGCTGAAACCTGGCAAGCCACGGGCCTGGCCAATGGCGCCGCAGGCTATTTCCGCGTGGTCACCGACGCTGATGCTGGCGACACCTCTTCGACCACTGCGATCCGTGTGGACGGCGTGATTGCCGTTTCGGGCAGCGACATGGACATGACCAACACATCCATCGCACTGGGTGCGCCGCTGCTCATCAACACCGCAACTTTCACGATGCCTGTCGCGGCATAAGGAGCCACAACCATGACCATTCGATTCAACACAGCCATGCGCGACGTCATGGTGACTGCCCTGACGGGGGCCATTGGTAGCGCCACGCTCTCGATCTACACCGGCTCGCAGCCAGCAGCGGCCAACGATGCCGCCACCGGCACGAAGCTGGTGGACATCACGATCAACGGGTTCAATGCCCCAGCCTCAGGCTCGGCAACCCTGAACACCTCGACGCCCAACACAGGTACAGCGGTGGCCACAGGAACTGCTGGCTGGGGACGCATCGTAGGGGGGACGGGTGAGCGCATTGACGGCACGGTGGGCACTTCGGGTACCGACTTCACGATCAACAGCACTTCCATCACCAACGGCGCGACCGTGACGCTCACGGCAATGACGGTCACCCAGCCAGCCTCTTGACCTGAGCCCGCAGCACCATGGCCCTGACCATTCCCAAGCAGACGATCACTGGCGCCTTGTCGGCGCTGGATATTGCTGCGCCAGTGGCCATTCCGATGCAGTTGCTGACAGCATCGGTTGCGATGGATACCGCTCTGCAAGCGAGCTTCAGCATTCCGATGCAGGGCATCTTCGGTCTTCGGCCCGAGATTTCCGCTGTCATCGGAATCCCAGCGCAACAGGTGCAGGCTGAAATGTTCCAGCCTGTGCTGGGCATACCGATGCAGCAGGTGACTGCAGAGGTGGCGGTTCCGCTGGAGGTGCAGGGCACGGTTGCTATACCGATGCAGCAGTGGCCGCAGTATGTTTTTGGGAGCATCCATGGATCGCTGCCAGTCGTGCAGTGCGCCATATCGGGCTATGTGGGCTACTCAATCACGACAAGCCTTCCGGGTGTGCAGTCCGCCCTTGCTGTCATCAATGGGGCGGCAATCACCGCCCATGGCGTGCTGCCTGGGCTGCAGGCTGCAATTGCGGTGGATCGGCCTGCAGAAATTGCCGCACGACTGC
The DNA here is from genome assembly GCA_964632605.1 of uncultured Candidatus Saccharibacteria bacterium. Classification (GTDB taxonomy): domain Bacteria; phylum Patescibacteriota; class Minisyncoccia; order Phycocordibacterales; family UBA9973; genus 2-01-FULL-33-17. The sequence continues at coordinate 1,207 of CAZWBZ010000028.1, read as the reverse complement.
CCCAGGTGCGGTCGGCGATGGTGTGTGTGGCTGGCCCTGCCGCCAGCCTGGATGCCAAGCTGCCAACGGTGGGCGCCAAGCTGCATGTCCTGGCCGGGCCTGCGATCCGCATTGCGGGCACCATCCCCGGCGTGTCGGCGTCGATTGCTGGCAGCGCCGTCGCCGTGGGCACGGTGCGCGGGGCACTGGCTGCGCCTCGGGCCGCCATCAGCGCGACCACTGGAACCGTGGCGAGAATTCACGCTGCTGTGCCCCTCGGGCTGCGCAGCAGCATGCTCCTGTGGGCGCAGCCGCAGATTGACCTGAATGCAGCGCTGCCTGCCATCAGGGCCAGGCTGAACCTGCGTGCACTGGAGCAGGCAGCCGAGGTCATCAATTTCAACCTGCGCCGGGCAGCCGTGAGCATGCACGAAAGCGCGTTTGCCCCCCATTGCGTGGCCGAGGTGGACGGCGTGGTGTATGCGGCAGGCCCAGGGGGCATCTACGCCTATACCGGCACCCAGGATGGAACGGTGGATTTTGCGCAGCGCGTGACCTTTGCCAACCTGGACTACGGCACCTCCAGGCACAAGTTCCTGGATTCCTGCCTGGTGGAAGCTGACGCCACTGCCGCGCCCAAGGTGTGCGCCAAGGTGCCGCATGAGCCGGAATACCAGTACCTGGCACGCGGGCCGAAGCTGGGCACGCTCTACCGAGCCTCCCTGGGTCGTGGCCTGCGCCATCGCCGGGTGCAGTTCTCGGTGGAGGGCAGGGGAGTGCGCTCGCTGTCGAGCGTTGAGGTGCTGTTGCACGAGTCGCGCCGGGGGTTCTGACCATGGCCCGTGTCGTTCCTGTCGGCCCCATTGACCCTGAGCTGTACGCCTTTGCCAAGAAAGAGGCAGAGAAGGCCGAGCGCAATCCCAGGTACGTGCCGAAGAACTGCCCCGCAGACAGAGGGCAGATTATTTACAAGCGCATTGGGAATGCGGTGAAGGCGATTATCAGAACCATTGGCGAGTGGGGGCAGGTGAACTTTGCTTCCAGTGAAACTGCTTTCTTTGTTGCAAACAGGAAGCCCCTAACAACCGGGAAATTCTATGAGAAAAGGAACAGCCCGGCAATTTATGACCCAGATGCGGCTTTGGGGCTTCTAAATTCAGCCATTGCAACTGTGAGACTTAGTGGATATAACCCAGACGAATTTTTGAACTTGTTTGATGGTCAATTC
>CAZWBZ010000027.1:1653-3614 GCA_964632605.1 uncultured Candidatus Saccharibacteria bacterium | reverse complement strand
ATGCAAAAAGGAGTAGACTATACAGCAATTACAGTTGCACATGTTTGCCATGATGGGCAGGGAAATTTTCTTTTAAACAAAAGAAGCACAAATTGCCGAGACGAACACGGTGTTTGGGATTTTGGTGCAGGTGGACTGGATTTTGGCGAGACTGTAGAAGCAAACTTGAAAAAAGAATTAATGGAAGAATATTGCGTAGAACCGCTGTCTACTGAATTTCTTGGCTACCTGGATTTATTCAGAGATATGAATGGTAATAAGACTCATTGGCTAGGTTTAGTATTTCTCGTAGAAGTAGATAAAGCAAAAGTTAAAAATGGGGAACCGCATAAATTTGATGAAATAGGTTGGTTTAGACTGGATAATTTACCAACCCCTGCGCATTCTATGCAAGGACTGCTAATTGAAACTTTTAAAGACAAATTAGCTAAGTTTTATAATACATAATTATGGAAATAAAAAAGGCGGACTATTATATAGTCCGCCTTTTGGTCTTAGTTTTTACTTTACAATTTTACCTGCGTTGTTTCCTTCGAAAACTCCAAAGCTTACCTTGCCGTCTGTAACTGCTTTCATCAAAGCTTCTGCTCTGGTTTTATTCGCTGTTGCGTCTAATATTAAAGCAACATCGGCAGCACTTCTTCCGGCTGGTAATTCGTCAAATAATTTACGAATACCGGTACCTTCTTCTTTTCTGCGGTTAGCTTGTTCTTTCGCGATAGAAGTTAAAGTAATTTGTTGCTCCAGTGTTATTTCTGTAGCCTTTTTTTCTGAAAGAGCGTTGGCAACTTTTGGGTCAGGTGTTACGTCCATTAATTGAGTTGGCAATATTAGAAAGATTTTTTCTAATTCTTTGGCGCTTATCTCTTTCAACGGTAAATTTGCTAAAATATTTTCTGCAAATTGTTCACGTAACATTTTTTCAAAATTAGTTCGCATTGTTATTTGAGCTTGTTCAAGCTGAAAATGTGCCAATGCATCCCTGGTTGCTGATTGTGAAGCTTTTTCAATAAGCTCGGAAACAATCTTCTCTCTCCTACCAATGTATTTTGTAACCCACCATGCATAGTCAGGATTTATCATAAAGGCAAAGTTTGCCTGTACTGTAGCCTGAATATTGTCTTTGGTTGTGGATTTCATTCCGGGCGATTGATCTCCGTCTTGCACCTGGATAGAATTACGCTGAATGTTTACTGTCTCCCAATCTTTAAGTGGGTTTACAAAATGTAAACCTTCGCGCAACACTTCTTTTTGTATTTTACCAAAAAGTCTGGCAACTTTGACTTCTCCGGAATCAACAACAACTGCAGACCCATAAAGCCATACAATAGGGATTAGAGTAAGAAAAACATAACCGAGAATCCTTGACTTTTTGTCGTGAACGCCATTTTTTGAATAACGAATTAACAGAAATCCTGCCACTAGCAAGATAGCTGAAATAATAATAATAGTCATATTTTTTTAAAATTGTTCAAACTATAGCATGGTTATAATAAAAGTCAATGTTTATACTATATAGGCAGAGCGTCCCAAAATCGATATTTGGGTATGTGGTACAATAGGTATATGAATGAAAATACTTTTGTGGTGCGGTGTAGAGCTTTGATATTGCACGAAGATAAACTATTGGTGGTAAAGCATGAAGAGGGAAATATTCACTATGCGCTGCCTGGCGGCAAGATGGAGCAGGGCGAAAACCCGCTGGAATGTACTAAAAGAGAAATCTTAGAAGAACTGGGTGTGGCGGTGGAAGACCCAAAGTTGGCTTATATAAATACTTGGACAGATAGTAAGGGTGTTCAGAATACTGAATTTTTCTTTTTAATAAAAGATGGATCAAGCTTTGTCGACCTAACAGGGAACCACCGCAGTCATGAATTTGAAATATTTGAGACTGCTTGGATGAGCAAAGACGATAATCTTACCCTGCGCCCTGAAGCCATAAAAACCGAATTCACCCA
>CAZWBZ010000027.1:0-1643 GCA_964632605.1 uncultured Candidatus Saccharibacteria bacterium | reverse complement strand
ATAGGGTTTTGTTATTCAATTCTTATCCACCTTTTATACTCAAAATAGATACTTTTTCTTGTTTGGCTTTGTGCTATTATGCACTTATGAAAGACCTAACCGAAAAGGTAGTAAAATTCAGAGACCAGAGAAACTGGAAGCAATTTCATAATCCAAAAGATTGTGCTATTTCTTTGTCTTTAGAAGCTGCCGAGGTTTTGGAGCATTTTCAATGGAAAAATCCTGAAGAAATTGCAGAGCACATAAAAAAGAATAAGAATGAAATATCTAAAGAACTAGCCGATGTTTTGTATTGGGTCTTACTGATGTCTAACGATTTGAATATTGATATTGAAAAAGCCTTTTTGCAAAAGTTAAAAGAAAATGCAAAAAAATACCCTGTAAAAAAAGCCAAGGGTAAACATACTAAATATACCGAACTATAATTATGTCTGATATAAAAACTTTTGCATTTGATAAAGATCACTTTAGCGATATTAAAGAATATAGATTTGGTAGTAATTGGCCGGTTGTTTATATTTTAGAAGATGGAAAAGAACTTTATGTTGGTGAAACTGTAAATGCATATAGTAGAAGCAAACAGCACTACGAAAAACCAGAACGCAGAAAATTAAATATTCTTAGTGATGAGGAATTTAATAAGTCCGCAGCCCTGGATATAGAATCTTGGCTGATACAATATATCTCGGCTGATGGTATTTTTGTGCTTCAAAATGGTAACGGTGGTCTACAAAACCATAATTATTACGACAGGCAAAAATATAAAACTAAATTTGAAATTGCTTGGAAAAATTTGCGTAAACAAGGTCTTGTTAGAAATACTCTTTCTGACTTAAAAAATACAGACCTTTTTAAATATTCTCCGTATAAGACTTTAAACGAAGATCAACTAATAGTTGCTGATGAAATTTATAAAGGTATAAAGTCTGGTAATTTTAAAACTTGTATTGTAAAAGGTAAACCAGGTACAGGTAAAACTATTCTTGCTAGTTATCTTTTTAAATATTTAAAAGAGCAGGACGAAACCAAGAATCTTTCTGTGGCTTTGGTTGTACCAATGACGTCACTGCGCCAAACAATTAAAAAAGTCTTTAGTAAGATAAAGGGCTTGTCTTCCGGTATGGTTATTGGCCCAAATGATGTTATTAAAAAACAATACGACTTGATCATTGTTGACGAAGCTCATCGCCTACAAAGAAGAAAAAATATAATGGGAATGGGTTCATATGACGCAGTAAACAAAAAGCTTGGTTTTGGTAAAGAATCAAACCAACTGGACTGGATTATGGCTTCTTCTAAATACCAAATATTTTTCTATGACGAAAACCAAAGTGTAAAACCAGCAGACGTAAGAAAAGAAGATTTTAGAAAACTAGATGCAAAGCAATATACTCTTTCTGCTCAGATGCGCGTAGAAGCAGGCGAGGACTATATACAGTTCATCGATGATATTTTTGATTTAAAGAAACCTAGGGTAAAAGATTTTAAAGACTATGAATTTAAAATTTATGACGATATTAGTAAAATGTTTGCTGATATCAAAGAAGAAGATAAAAAACATGGTTTATCTCGCGTTGTGGCGGGCTATGCGTGGCCTTGGCATACCAAGCCTGGTTCCAAGTCAAAGCAAGATTACGATATAG
>CAZWBZ010000026.1:0-3856 GCA_964632605.1 uncultured Candidatus Saccharibacteria bacterium | reverse complement strand
ACCGGTGCGCGGGTAGAGCCGCACGGCTTGGCGGGCCAGGGATTGGGTATTCATGCTTCGCACTCCGCGCGCCGGTCCCGATATTCCTGGTACTGGTGATCCGCTCGCTCTGCCTCGATCTCGGCCTTGCTCGGGAACTTCTCCCAGGCTTCGTCCTTCAGCGAGTCGATTGACGCGCTCATCAGCCAACTGGTGATGTCGAAGGCAGGCCCGGAGCCGCGAGTAATCCGCACGTCCATGATCTGCATTTCGTTGTAGTCGTCGACGTCGGGTGTCGCGGTGCGGTAGCCTTCCCAGGAAACGATGGCCTCGCGCTCGCCGATCTCTCCGAGGTCAAGAGTGGTGGTGAATTGGCCGGACATACGCATTACGCGGCCCTCCGCAGTTCGCAGCCCTTGATCGGTTCAACCTTGATCTTGATAGCCTTGGGCTTGGCAGCGCTGAAGTCGCCGAACAGCATTTCAAGGATCTGGACATTGGCCGAGCAGGCATCCGGCGCCAGCACGTTGACCACTTCGAGCCGGTCGTCCGTGGTGACGGTGACGCGGAAGGGGATCAGCGTCTTCGCGTTCAGATCGTTCAGCGCGGCCTGCTCGACCGCGGAGAGTTCGCCCAGGCGCTCGGTCTCGGTCATGCCGTAGATCTCGCGCTCGGCTTCGGAAAGCCCCTTGTGACTCTCGACGAGCTCGGCGTCGGAAAACTTGCGCTCGACCGGGATCCCATGCCTCACGGCATAGGCCTCGTTCGTCTTGCGCATCAGGTCGAAGAGGTCGCCGCTCATGACCGGCCCTCCGTTTTGGCTGCAAAAAAGGTGTTGGCCGCATCTGATTGCAACCGATTCCATTGGGCAAAGCTGATCTCGCCGCGCTGAAATGCAGCAAGCGCGGCGTCTGCATTGGTCTTGTAGGTTTGTTCAATGGCGCTCATAGCGCAGCCTCCATCGCAGCTTCAAGCGACGGGAAGCCGTGATCGGCAGGACCGATGCGGCGGTTGTCGACCGACCACGGCGCGCGGCCAGTTGGCACCGGATTGACGGCTCTGTATGCCTGGTAATACGCCAGCCGCACACCTTCGACGGCCTCATAAAAGACGATCCAGACCGCCTTCGTCTTGTGCATCCAGACGGTTCCGGTGTCGCGCTCGACAGGCTTGAAGCTGTCGGCGGTACTGCTTACTTGCTGGTTCATCGCTGCCTCCGTTTTCAGTGGGTACATCTGCACAATAGCAAACGCTATCCGCTGTGTCAATAGCAGATGCTAATTATTTTCGCGAGCAGGATGGAACGCCCGAAAACTGGGGCGGAAGGATTACTGGATCAGCGGGAGCGGCAGGCCCGGACGTCGACTTCCGGGGCCATTCGCAAATGCTATTGACTCAATCGATAGCGTCTGCTATCGTAAAAGACACTATGGACATAAACACCTACCTCAGTGGCACCGAAACGGCCGCCAGTCTGGCGCGGAAGCTTGGGATCAGTCCCGTACTTGTGAGCCAGTGGCGAAACGGATACCGGCCAATTCCGGTTGAACGCTGCTCCGACATAGAGTGCGCCACGAATAGCGCCGTCACTCGACGCGACATCCGCCCCGACGACTGGCATCGCATCTGGCCCGAACTGATCGACGCCGACCATCCGGCGCCCGTCGACACAGCCAAGGCAATTCTTGAGGCGGTGAAAAAATAATGGCGCGCGCACGAAACATCAAACCCGGTTTCTACAAGAACGAAGACCTCGCCGAGTGCTCGATTTGGGCACGGTTCATTTTCCCCGGTCTCTGGATGCTGGCGGATCGGGAAGGACGCCTGGAGGACCGGCCCAAGCGCATCAAGGGCGAGCTACTTCCCTTTGATTCACAGGATGCAGAGCCACTTCTCCATGAGCTTCAAGCCCGAGGCTTCATTGATCGGTATGAAGTGGATGGGAAGGCTTTTATCCAGATCGTCGCGTTTTCCAAGCATCAAAATCCCCACCATCGAGAGCCAGAAAGCAGCATTCCACCACCCCAAAGCCTAGGGCTTTCAGTTCGTGCAACAACATCAAAGCCCGAGGCTTCGCATTCATCCGATACAGCAGAAGCCCGAGGCAAGCCCGAGGCAAGCCCTAGGCAAGCCCCCCCAAAAAGCGACTTGGCAAGGGGGGTGAACCGTGCTGATTCTCTGATTCCTGATTCCGGATTCCTGATACCGGAGGAAACCCTCTTGTCGGGCAAGCCCGACCCCGCAAAATCCGAAGCTCGAAAAAAGCTGTCCGAGGAATGCGCCGAAGTCCTGGCCTTCCTGAACGAAAAGACCGGGCGGAACTACAAGCCCGTCAAGGCAAACATCCAGCTCATCGCCGCTCGCATCCGTGAGGGAGCCACCGTAGTCGAGCTGCGTCAGGTCATCGCGAAGAAGTGCCGCGAGTGGCGCGACGACCCGCAGCAGGAAATCTACCTCCGTCCGAAGACCCTTTTCAACGCGACCAACTTCGCGAACTACCAGGGAGAACTTGTCGCATGAGCACGACCAGACCATGCCCGGAATGCGGGTCAGACATCGCCTATTCCGCAAAGTCCTGCGCCTGCGGCTGGGGATCGGGAAAGAAGCGCCACGACGCACCGCCGGACTACAGCTGCGCCGCGTATGGCTGCCCGCTGGATGGGTCAATCTCGCCCAGCACCACCGGAGGCGGGCCATGGTTCTGCTTCCTGCACTACGGCATCAAGGCTGACCAGCGCGATGCGGTTACCGTGAAGATCCGCGAACGGGCTTGGCTCATGCGGCTCATGGATCGCGTGTATGCCTGTTTCCCGAATGACTGGGACGCCTCTCGCCCTCTCGCCCGGGAATACTGCGAAAAGCACGGAAGGCCAGACCTCGGGCCGATCGGAGACGAGAGCAAGGCGATCTACTTCGCCCGGCTCAGAGCAGCCATGACCATCGAATGCCAGCCCCCGAAGCTGCTGCCGATGGCGGATCTCGATCAACCCTCCGAGTTCTCCGGGATGCTTGACGACTTCCTGCAGCAGGAGGCCGCCTGATGCGCAACTTCGAATCCGGTGGAACGTGGGCGCGCTCCGGTGCGATGGGGATGATCCGCGAACCCTTCCGCGTCGGTAAGTTCGCTGTCGGAGATCACCTAGCGTACCGGCTTTGGCACAACGACCAGCTTGTCGGCGAGTTCGCCAGCTTCGAGGAAGCCGAGGCCAAGGCCACCGAGCTCCAAGCCGGTAACGCCGAGTCATGACCTGGACCGCCGCGCAAGAGGCCGAGCTTCGCATCCTGCTGCGCCGGGCGTACCTCCGCGACGGGTATCGGACGGCGACATGGCCAAGCGCGGATTCGGGAACTGCAAGCACAGAGACCTGTGGGTGTTTCAGCCGGCCACAAGGCTGAAGGAATGCGAACTGCACCTCCCGACGGCAGTCCAGTTGATCGAGGAACGTCGGGCTTGGATCGAGAAACAGAAAGGGACGGCATGAAAGGCAACAGATCATTCGCGCTCGGCAGACTCAAGGCCGGCGCCATGAACAAGACCGAGGCGGCCTATGCCGGGCACCTCGATGCGCTCAAGTTCAACGGCAAAATCCAGTGGTATCGCTTCGAGGGCATGAAGCTGCGCCTGGCCGACAACACGTTCTACACGCCGGACTTCGCGGTGATGGCGGCCGATGGTGCAATCGAATGCCATGAGGTCAAGGGATTCTGGCAGGACGATGCCCGGGTCAAGATCAAGGTCGCGGCGGATCAATACCCGTTCCGGTTCGTCGCGGTGAAAGCGCAGGCGAAGAAGAACGGAGGCGGATGGGGGTATGAGAGTTTTTAACGCATAGCTAAGGGGCGCGACGCGGCCTTATCGCGGCGCGTCCCGCTTGAG
>CAZWBZ010000025.1:0-3949 GCA_964632605.1 uncultured Candidatus Saccharibacteria bacterium | reverse complement strand
GGCGGCACCATCGGCGCCTTGGTGTAGGCCACCGGCCCGGCCGGCATCGGGTTGCCGCTGGCGTCCGTCAGCGCGTTGATGAGCAAGTACGGGAACTTCTTCACGTTGTCGTCGGCCCACATCTGCGCATGTCCGGCGATCTGCTCGGGCGTCAGGATGGGCTTCTCGATGTCGAAGCGGGCGGCCATCTCGGCCAGCCAGCTCATGAGCATGTTGGACAGCCGCTGCGCATCCTTGGCCAGGCGCACATGCCCCATGCAACGCTCGATGCCGTCGACCACCCAGCGCTTGCCGAACACCGGCACGATCGGGATGCACCGGCCGGCGATGAAGCCGCAGTCCTCAAGGATGCCGCCGCCGCTCATCAGGTACTTGTGCACCTTGCGGTGTTTCAGCCGCTTCTGGCGCACCTGGCGGAATCCGATGGCCTGCAGCTCGGCCAACTTCTCCGGGTCGGCGTCAAGCTCGGACTGCGGGACGCGCATCTCGGTGTCGTCGATGCCCTTGAACCAGTGCACCAGCTCGGACTTCTCTTCGACGCGGTACAGCTCGCACACCCACACCAGCTCGGCCGTGCACCAGTCGTAGCGGGTCTGAGCGATGTCCTTGGGCCAGCTATTCGGGTCGTCGCCGAACTCTTCCTTGTAGGCCGCTATGGGCCAGGGCGTCAGCACATAGCAGCGCTTCGCGTCGGCCTTGTCCTGGCGCTTGGCGCCGAGGTCGAAGAACACGCAGGAATCGGCGTCAAAGATCGGTTCGATCTCGATCCGCTGGCGCTCGTTCTCGTCATCGTCATCGTCTTCGTAGCAGGCCCGCAGGCGGAAGGCGCCGAAGCCACCGCCGACAGCTTCCTCGAAAGCGTTGTCGTAGGCCTCGTTCGCGGTGCTGCGCTTCTCGTCGGCGCGGTACAGGCCATCGCAGGTATCGGCCATCTCGTCGGGCTCGCCGTCCGGCGTCTGGAAGTCGACGGTAATGCGGTTGTTCCGGTATTCGTTGATGATCCGGATCACGGCCAGGTGCACCGTGTTGAACTCGAATCGCGGCTTGTTCTCGAACTGGTCGCCGAGCGCGCCATCCCACTGCGCGCCGCTGATCGAGTAGAACCGGCGATCCTCAAGGCACTGGAAACGCTCCGGTCCCTGCGCCTTCTGGATGTCGTCGAACTCCTGCAGCGCTTCCGCATGGATCTCTGCGTGCCGGGCTTCTTTCGTGCGTGCCATGTCATCAGTCCCTGTCGGGTGATGAGCTGCTGGCGGCTCGATTGCTCAGCGGACCGGGCGGCCGGTCGGGGGTGTGTGGATTCTAGAAGAACACGCCCGCGGAGTAACAGACTCGATTGACCTGCGCGACGAGCCGGCCCAGGGCGTAGCACATCACTTCCTCGCCGGCCATGCGCGACAGGTCGGCCCGCTGCAGCCGCGCCCAGGCCATCGCGGCATGTCCGCACTCATGGCTGACGATTTCGCCGGGCCTGTTGCGCAGATCGGCCACGTTGATGAACATGCGCGCCACGATGCCGCCCGGAAGCATCACCGGCCGGCGCTTGGTCGTGCTGTAGTAGCTGCGCACCATGCCCATGACATCCTGGCCGGCATCAAGCACCGCCCGCGCACCGTCGCACCGCCCTATTTCCTCAGTCATGCGCTGGCGGTTGCGGGAAACCCGCACCTCGACAACGAACGGGCGTGATGGGTCCGGCTTGACACGGAACAGCCGGGCCGGATAGGTGCGGTTGCGGTGCACCAGTCGGACCACCTTGGCAAACTGGCGCCGCTCTGGCTTGGCTCGGCGTTTCATCGGCGCGCGAAGTGGCTGGCCATCGGAATAGGGACGACTGGCGGCTTCCGGTTGTTCACCACCGGGAACGCGAACGACAGCGCCAGCGCGTCGGCCCGGTTCGGGCTGGGCACTCCGCGCGCCTTCATGTCCTTCTTGCTCTCGATCTGGATCTTCCCGTCCATGCGCGCCACAGTCTCGGGTCCGATCAGGTCATCGCACAGGATCTGGTCATCCGGCAGCGCCCCGCCAGCCTTGAGCCAGTCGCGCGTGAGCTTCCACATCTCGGCACGCTTGTTCAGGCACCCCTTGTCGGAGGCTTCACCGGCGAACCACACCAGGCGCCAGTTCCGCCCCATCGTCTTGCCGGCCGACACGATGCCGGTCCCGTAGCCGGCGTCCACAAACACCGCCGCGGCGTTGTGCTCGTCCTCGAAGTCGGCCAGCTTGTTGGCGATCAGGATGTCGTTGTCGTTCTTGGCCAGCGTCCCCAGCACGCGGAAGTGCAGGCCCTGGCGCAGCCCGAACACAATCTCGTCGTCGCCCTCCCATGCAGGGTCGAGCGTGAGGATCTTGGGCGCGAAGTCGTATTGCTCGGGCTTGAGCTTGCGCGCCTTGCCGGCGTCAACATCCGCTTCGCTGATGAACTGCCGCAGCGACTGCGCCGGGAACTGCCCGCGAACCCGCACCTTCACCATGTCGCTGTCTTCGCCGTGCGTAGCCACCAGCTCGGAGAGGTATTCCTTGTTCGTGCCCTCGACGGTGCGGCTGTCGATCATGCGCGTCGTCCACAGGCTGCGGAACCGCCTGAAGCACTCGCGGAACCGGCCGGTGTTGCGCGTCGGGTTGCCGAACACCAGCCACAGGATCTCAGTGTCCTCGTCGGTCAGCGCACCTTCTGCGACCTCCCACACCTTGTCGGCTATGGCCGCCGCCTCGTCGAAGATCAGCACGATGCGCTTGCCCTTGTTGTGCAGGCCGGCGAAAGCCTCGGTGTTGTTCTCGCTCCACGGGATTGCGTCAGCGCGCCACGACTTCTCCCGGTTGCGCTCGTACATCGACATGGCGGGGATGGACCACCAATCGGAGTTGGATGCCATGCGCGCCCACTTGCCGACCTCGGGCCAGGTCTTCGTGCGGAGCTGGTTCTCGGTGTTGGCGGTCACGACGCAGCGGGTTTCCGCGCAGGTGGACATCGCCCAATCGACCACCATCGCTATCAGCGCCGACTTGCCGATGCCGTGGCCGGACGAAACTGCGATGCGGATCGGCTGGCATCTCGTCGCCTCGTCCTGCAGCTGCCGGCCGATGTGCGCCAGGATGTCGCGCTGCCACTCGCGGGGGCCTTCGTGGTCGCTCAGCGCACCCTCACCCCATGCGTAGGCGTCGTGCACGAACCCGAGCGGGTCGCATGCGTACTGCTCCAGCTCGTCGGCCAGCGGATCAGGCTTTGCCAAGGCGCCGCTCCCGTCGCTTGCGCATCTGCTCGGCGCGGTCGGTCACGTCTTCGATTTCGATACGGTCCTTCAGCATGCCCAGGTGCCTCATTGCCAGCGTCAGCGCGCCAGTTCGGTCGATCACCTTGGCCTTTCGCGTCGTGATGGTTGGTGCGCCTTCACCGCCGGGGATGACGGTCTCCTGAATGTCAATGCCGGTCAGCGCGGCCGCGGTGTCGTCGTCTAGGTCTTTTGGATTCTTCAGCGTCCCATCATCGCTGTAGAGCTTGCGAATGTCGAAAAACGCGATGCGGGCAAGTTCCTTCAGCACGCGATCAGCCGTTACTTCTGTGCGCTCAGCCCGAGCATGCTGCGCTGCGGCAATTTCGGCGGCGACGTGACTTTGCGTGACGAGTCGCGGGCCGATCCATTCCGCCGTTCGTGCGCTGTACCCCGCCCGCTTCGCTGCAGCCGTCGCGTTCAGGTCGATCAGGTATTCCCTGACGAATGCCGCCTGCTTCGGTGTCATCGCTCCATGTCCTTTCTCGCCCGCCGCGCACCATACTCGCGGGCCTCTCCAACGTGATACGCGCGGCAGTGGTGGCAGTGGTACGCCTCCACATGACAGCCGCGTTCGTGGGCTTGGCGCATGCGCTTCGCCCGGTGGTCCGCCTGCTTGAAGGTCAAAAACGGCACCTTGCCGGTGCATCCGAGCTTCCAGCCTGCTTCATTCATTT
>CAZWBZ010000024.1:0-4278 GCA_964632605.1 uncultured Candidatus Saccharibacteria bacterium | reverse complement strand
CCCCCTTCCTCACCGCCACGTGATGCGGCCCATGAGCGCCGGTCGATTCAGCACGACCTGCACGCTCGTCCGTCCGGTCGCCGCCGAGGCTACGACTGCGACCATCGCGCCCTGCACCTCGTTGCCCGAGGCCGTCGCGATCGCCGTGCCCGAGCCGGTGCTGGCGATCGCCAGCGCCGCGCCGGCCGCGAACGAGGTCGTGGCCAGCTTCGCCACCACCGCGACGCCGGCGATCTGGTACCAGCCCCACTGGTTCGCCACGTTCGCGCTCATCGCCACGGCGAGCGGTCGCGGGACCTTCTCGACCGTCACGCCGAGCGTGGTTGTGAACGCGGACGTGGAGTACGACACGATGGAACCCACCGCCGTCGAGGCAACGCCCTTCAGGTAGATGAACTCGCCCGCACCGTAGGTCGGGTCCACCGCGCGCACGATGGTGCCGGCGGGGTGGAGCTGAACCGTGCTCGTGTCGGCGATCTTCTGCGTGCCGAGGAGCGGGTCAGTGATTCGGTATGCCATGTGTGCGCCCCCTTAGGCCTTCTGAACGCCCTGCAGTTTCCGATTCGACACGGCAACGTTGCCCTGCCAGATGATCGGAATGACCACGGCGTCCTGATTGATCGAGCGCAACTCCGGCATGATCTCCATGTCGGCGTCCTGGTGCACGACGACCTCGAGATAGTCCGTGTTGATGAAGTAGCCGTGCGCGCTCGGGATGCCCGACGCAGACGAGTCGTGGAACACGTCCGCCTGCTTGTACTTCATCGCCACCATGCCGGCCTGGCCGTCGTCCTCCGGCGCATAGCGCTTCAACGAGGTCTGCGACTGCTCGAAGAACGTGTAGTAGTCCTCGCTGTACACGATGAGGTCCGGATGGTCCGCGCCGCGCGTGAGCCGCAAGTACAGCGGCAACATCAGCGACTCCATCGTTGTGGCCGACGGGGTGATGCCGGCGCCGCCCTGCAGCGGAGCCGCCGCCGACTGCACCGTGTTCTGCCAGAAGCTGAACGAGGACGAGTCGATGCCGCCCACGGTGCCGGTGCCGGCGTCCGCGATCAGCGCCTGCAGGCCGTTGATCTGGTTCGACAGCGAGCCTGCGCTGTAGAGGTCCTGAGCGAGGCCGTTGGCAGCGGACTTCTGCGCGTTCTTGATCTTCGTCTTGACCAGATTGACGATGCGGTTCTCGCCCGAGTTCGAGCGGATTTCGAGGCCGCTCGCCGCGACGTTCACGCTCACCTGACGCCACGGGAATTCGGCCGCCGACAGCACGTCGGATGCCTCCACGTTCAGCGGGTCGTAGCCGCTGTAGCGCGTATAGGTGCCGTTCTCGGCGTATTCGAGGTTGGCGACGATCGAGAGCCCGCCGTCCTCGCGGCGGATGCGGCCCTTCTGCGTCAGGCGACGGAAGAGCGCATTGTGGTTGGAGACGTTGTCCGCAATTTCCTTCTTGGGATTGCGCTACGTCGTGGTCACGAGTTCGGTGAACGTCGTGAAGAGACTGGACTGACCGGGCGATGCCATGCGGCATTCCTCCTAGATTCGGTGGTACTGCGACACCGCCCGGTCAGGGGATCAGCCAGAATTCAGTCGGCGATACTCCTGTCGGATGGTGTCCTCCATCGTGCCGGGCTTCGCAGCCGCGGGAGGTGCCCCCCGCTTCTGCACGTTGACCACGGCGGCCTTTCTCGCGGCGGCGGCCCGTTCCGCATCGGCGCGCTTGCGCTCGTCGTCTTGTTTCGCGAGCAGCTTCGCGCGTGTCTCAGGGTGCGCCCAGATCGCCTGTTCGTAGGCGTCCTCTGGTGCCTTGCCGGCCCTGACGAGTGCCACCACGTCATCAAAGACAGCCTCCAGGTGCTCACGCTTCGGGTCGGACAGGAACTTCTGTGCCTGTGCGACACGCTCTGCGTGCTCGGCCGCCTCGCGGGCGCGCTGGCTTTCAGTGATGGTGCCTTCGAGCTGCGCGAGCCGTTGTAGTACGGGGGCAAGCTCGGGACTTTCCGACGGTCCGCGGTCACGCGTGTCGGCTCGGTCGCCGAGACTGATACCGAAGCCGGCCGCAAGGCGCAAGAGCGTGTCGCGTTTCTGGTCAGGCGTGCCCGTGGTGAGCGAGCGCCATGCGTTCATCACGTCGCGCACGACCTCCTTGGGTGTCGCTCCGAGCTGGCGCATCGTGTCGAAGTGCGGCGAGAGGTCCTCGAACAGCGAGTGACCGAACGCGGCGGCGTCCTTGTACTGACCGATGCCCTTGTGGAAATCCTCTTCGCGGCGGTGGATTTCCTGCTTCACGGCGTCGGGCAGGGTGGCGTAGTTGGCCGCTACCTCCTTCTTCCAGGTGTTCGGTGCCGAATGCCAGGGTTCCGCCGCGGCGGCCGGTGCTGCGGCCGCGGCCTCGCCTTCCGTTGACGCGGCATCGGCCGGCGTCGCGGCCTTGCCGACGAAGCGGCCGCCCTCGTCGCGCTCGCGCGGCTGGGTGAGTTCGCGGTACGTCTCGCGAATCGTGTCCTCCATCGAGACGTCAGCCGCAACGGCCGGCGTTTCGACGGCGGGCGTCTCGACCGCGGCTTCGGCAGGTGCCTCGACAGGCGTTTCGACAGGGGCTTGTTCCACGTCAGGTCTCCAATATCCGCCGTTGGGCGGGGGGCAACTCGTGATAGGCGCGGCGCACGGAGTCCTCCAGCGCCCGATCCGCCTTCGATTCCTTCTCGGCCAGCCGGCGGTCGGCTTCCTTCTTCTCGGCCGCGAAGCCCTCGTAGGGGCGCGCGTGGGAACGCGCGAGGTCGTCCCGGCGTGCGGCTCGGCCTTCGATCCAGCGGCCCGTGACGGGGCTCTGGTAGCCCGGCAGGTCGCCCTGCACGGCCGGCGCGCAGATGACCAACTGCATCGGGCCGTGACACATGGGCGCGTCATGGCGGGCGGCGACGTTGCGGAAGGCGTCTTCTTCGTGGCCGCACGGGCAGGCGTAGCGGTAGAGCGGCATCACAGGCCTCGCAGTAGTTGCTCGATCACGCGATAGCTCGCCGCCCGGCGCCGCTCGTTGAGTTCCGGCTGCAGGGCAGCGATGGCGACGCGCGCGCGTTGTGCCTCGACGGCAAGTTCGGTGGCGCGTTGTCGCGCGATGCGTGCCGATTCGTCGGCTGCCATCTCGGCCGCGATCTGCCCCGCCGTTTTCTGCGGGGCCGGTGGCGGCGGTGGCGGCTTCTGTCCGGTGAGGTCGAGGTACTCGTCGCGGATCGCAGCTTCCATCGCCCGCTCGCGGCGCAACTGGTCGTCGGCCTGCTTGCGCTGCCAGCCGGGGTGGCGCAGTGCGCGGCGCGCGGGTGCGCCCGCCACGTCGAGCAGTGCCTCGGCGTCCACGTCCGGTACGACCGCGCTGTTGCCGGCCGTCTCGTACAGATACCAAGCGTCTGAGGCGCCCTCGAACTGCCACAGTGGCTGCGGCTGCCAAGACACCATGGCCGCGCGGTGCCCGGCGTAGTTGAACGGCTGGCGATAGACGTAGTTCATAGCAGGTGCGTCAGCAGGAATTCGACCGCCTCGTTGTCCTCATCGTCCTGGCGCTGGCGCATCTCGCGGTACAGCAGCCGCAGCGCGATCTCCGCCTGCATCGCGCCCGCGTCGAGCGCATCGGCGCGCTGGCGCAGTTGCGCGGCACGCTGGTCCAGCGCGCGGTCTGTCTCGCTCTCGCTCGCCGCAGCAGACGGGACGACCGGCGCGACGATGGCCTCGGCCTGCGCGGCAGTCTGCGGATCGGCGACGAGCGCGCGGTAGATGTCGCGAATCTGCGCGGTGAATTCTTCCTCGCGCTTGCGCTTGAGCGTCGCCCGCTTGCGGTTCCAGCCGGGGTGGTCGTCGCCGCCCACCTTGTTGTGAGCGAGAACTCCGCACCACCCATCCGCCGTCCACAGCGTCGAGTCCGCCGTGTGCAGAACGCTGTCGGCGGTAACGGTCACATCACACCTTCACACCGTCCTCGGTCACCTCGACGACGGTTTCGGTGTGCTCCTCGCCGCTCTCCGCGCTCGCCCGTGCGGCGCGGGCCTCGGCGAGCGTGGCACCCTCGCCCTTGACGACCCATCCCTTGCGCGTCAGGCGCTCGATGCGGAACGTGCGCGTGCCGTTGTCGTCCACGCGGACGATGCGGACGATTTTGACGGGGCGATAGTCCTGCCAAAACGGATGGCTCTCCTGATAGCCCTCGTGCGTGCCGTCGGCGCGGCGGACGAGCCAGTCGCCCTCGTCCAGATACATGCTGCCGCCCGGGTAGTCGTGCGCGCCGCT
>CAZWBZ010000023.1:1249-6618 GCA_964632605.1 uncultured Candidatus Saccharibacteria bacterium | reverse complement strand
ATAACCGCCGCGGTATCGCCGTTGACGATCTGATATTGCAGCGTGTCGCCCGGCGTCGTGTCATGGGTGACGGTGAAGCTCACCGCCGCCTGCCCGCTGAAGAACGGGTTCGCATCATAGACCGGAAGTTGCGGTTCCGAGATCGCGATGGTCGTCAGCGTCGAGGGGTTCACCTGCTCGAAGGCCGGATTGTAGGTCCAGCCCGAGGGATCGCGCCGTGCGCCCCAGGTGCCGATGCCAGACCCAAGCGCACCGCGACCGAAGGC
Source organism: uncultured Candidatus Saccharibacteria bacterium (assembly GCA_964632605.1). Taxonomy (GTDB): domain Bacteria; phylum Patescibacteriota; class Minisyncoccia; order Phycocordibacterales; family UBA9973; genus 2-01-FULL-33-17. The sequence goes on along the minus strand of CAZWBZ010000023.1, from coordinate 6,352 downwards.
AAGATCGAGCGGCCCGCCAGACTTCAGCGCGTAGGCAGTCTGGAACTCGGGCCAGTTTGCCGGCTCGAAGGTCGCCCCGGTGAAGGCCGTGGCCAGCGCCGTGGTGGCGTAGTCATTGCCGAGCAGGATGTTGTCGACCGAATTGAAGGGGCCGCCGACAGGCGCGATGTTGGTCACGTTGCGCAGCAACAGCGGAGTCGCGCCGTTCACCTGGACGTTGAAACCGCCTTGGCCGCTGAATTTTCCGAGCGGGGCACCCCCCTTCGCGGCGAGCGTCGTCAGAAGGACGTTGTGGGCAAAGACGCCGCCATCCGCGAGGATCGAGATGAAATGTGCGGTGTCGGACATGACGACGTTGCCGACAACGATCGGGTCTTTCCAGCGGCGGCGGGACAGGCCGTCAGCCGCCGAGAACAAGCCCTGAATGTTGTAGCCACGCGACAGGCTGGTGTTCAGCCAGACGTTCTGGGTGAACTCAAGGCCGGTGATGATCTGACCGGACGAGAAGGTAGTGCCAACCTCCTGAAGGAAGTCCGAGTGCGGGCCGTTGCCGCTGGCATCGTCCTGGCGGCCGAGCATCATATACCACCAGTTGCGCCGCCAGCGTTTCGGTGCCGTCAGCGCGCCCGCCGCGTAAATCGCGATCTTGAAGGCGTCGGAGTAGGTATAGCCGATGTCATTGTCCCAGACATCGTAGGGGCTCGCCCCCCCGATCAGCAGGACGACGCCCTCCTGCACATGCTCGATGCGGTTGCGCTTGATGCAGCAGCCATCAAGCTGTGTGCCAGAGGCGCAGCCAATGCCCTTTTCGGGGTTCTGGTAGGCTCCACCAGCCGAGTAATCACCCAGAGGATTGCGCGTGACGCCGTGGATGTAGTTGTCCTCGATCCTGACGCCGGAACAGGCGCCAGAGAGGCGGATGATGGCGAAGCGCGTCGTGTCGGTGCAATCGAACTCAAGGCCAGAGACGAGCAGGTTCGACGGGTTGGTGAGGAACACGTTGCCAGCGATCTTGGCGCCAGGCTCGCCCGTGATCGTGACCAGCGAGGAATAGAGCGTGCTGGCAAGCACGTAGTCGGTGCCCACGCTGTAGGTTCCAGCCCTGAAGCGGATCGTGCGCCCGCCAGCCGCGCCCATGTGGGTCTTGGCGGCGGCGAACTCCGCCAAGCTGGCGACGGAATATTCGTTTGCGGCCACCGAAATGCTGGTCGACCCGACGGTGTGGATGCCGACCGAGAGCGGCGAGGCGTTCGGGGTGATCTTCCCGGCCGCGACGGTGAACTCGCCATAGGTTCCGGCGGCCTCTGCCGTGCTGATCGCGCCCGCCCCGATGGCGGTATACTGGCCGAACTTGATGGTGGTGCCGGAGGCGGCGTTTGTCATCGCCATCCGCGACGGCGACCAAGCCCCGCGGCCGATCGCGTTCCGGGCGGCATTCTGAACATAGTAGACCGTCGAGGCCAGCAGGCCGAGCAGGGCGCGCTTTTCGCCCCCCACAAGACCGGTTAGCACCGTCCAGTTGACCTGATCGAGAGAGTAGCGGACTTCGTAACTGGTGATGGTCGCGCCGCCGTCTGCCGGGGCGGCGGCCACGGTCACATCCAGTTGGCTGGCCGAGACGACATCAACGGTCGGCTGCGCCATCTGCGCCGGAACCTGGGCAACAACCGTGACCTGCGCGGTGGCCTGTGTCGTCGCATTCGGCAGCACACCGTTGGTGGCTTGCCAGGTGGCGACGAGCGGCCCGGATTCGGTCGAGGTGAATTGCCCATTTGCGACGGAGGCGAACACGTCGATGCCGTTCTGCGTCAGGGCAAACAGTGCGTTCGAAGGCGTCGGCTGGCCGGAGACGGTGCCATTGCTGAAACTGAAGACGGTTCCGACCGGGCCGGTTGCCGGGCTGATGCTGGGCTGTGTCTGATAGGCTGGTGCGGTATTGGCGCCGGAAAGCGTGATGCTCGACACGTTGGGCGAAAAGGAGGTTGCGCTCAGCGTCGTGCCGTCGCCCCAGTTGATTTTCGCGCGCAGCGCCACATGCCGCGTCGATCCGGCCTGCGAGACAGTCACGTCGAAGGTGGTGTTGCCGCCCGGATAGGCGTTGAACACCAGCGTGCCGGATGCAGCGGTGAGCGGCAGTGTCGGGCCGCGCAGGATGTCGATCGAGGTAATGGCCGGGGTATTGGCCGGAAGCGTCGGCTTGGTGATGCGGAAGGAGGTCGATGTCAGTTCGGTGAGCGCCGGGGCCGGCAGATCGCCGGGGCGCTGCGCGACCGACAGGAGGACCGTTGTATCAGCAGACAGGCCGGAAATGTCGTTCGTCGCCCGGATGACCGGCTGTTGGTTCATGCCTGCCACGGTCGCGGTGCCGGAAAGCGTCCCATCGGAATAGAGCGTCAGCCCGTTGGGAAGCGGCGGCGATCCGGGGGCGAGGACAAAGGTGTGGTTGCCCGCGTAGTGAATGGCGACGTTGTAGGAATACGCCTCGCCCAGAACCACCTTCTGATAGGGGATCGGAGAAATCTGCGTGGTGAATTGCGACCCGATCCGCCCGCGGCGGAACACGGTGCCACGGCTGAACAGCCGCGCATTATGTCCCTTCGACAGCATCAGAGCGCCATGTGCCGGAATTCGGACGAGTGCGAATGTCCGTTCAGGTAATCGACCGTCAGGCCCGACGAGAACACAACCTTGTCCCCGGCATCGAAGGGGACATAGGTCACGCCGCCATCCGTGCTGAACAGCACCTTTCCCGAAGCGACATAGAACACCTGATCCGAAGCGAGCGCCCCGGTCGTGCCGGAACCCGTTCCGCTTGTGATAGTGACGACTGCCATTTGATATTTCTCCTTATATAGCTGATATTGCTATATTTTCCAGATCATTACGTCTGTGTATATTTCGTTCAGGCCAAGGTTCAGGCCATTGCCAAAGCCAATGTTGGCTAGGCTCACTTCGCAGCGATGACGGATTTCGAGTGCGGTTGTAGCAATAAGCCCGAAGCGGCCATTCACGACGCTCCGCGAGATTCCGGTGCTGTTTTGGGGGGAGGATTCAGTTGTGCCAAGGAACGCCACGGAGCCAGCGGTGACGTTGTAAAGTATCGCCCGATGGCGCCCGACAGCACAGGCCGGCGCCGAGGCGATGATGCGGTAACTTCCAGCCGGCAGGATGATCCGATTTGCAGAGAGCGATGCGCCGGGGATGCCGTTGTACACGACGCCTGTGAGGGCGCGGGTCATGAACGATCCTGCCGTGAAGGTGCCGCCAGTCTGGCCCGCCGCTTTTTCGTCGCGCACATGGAGAAACTGTTCGGATGGCGCGGCGGGGATGCTTGCGTCCACATAAGCCTTGACCGCTGCGCTGGTCGGGAGGGTTGTATCGTTGTTGTTCGCAGCGATGGTTTCGCCAGATGTCACGATGGCGGCGCCCGTCATGTCAGCGAAGGCGACGGATGCCTTCGTCGCCATCGCACCAAGGCCGAGGTTCGTTCTGGCCGTGGTGTAGTTGGCGAGGCCGGAGAGGTTTTCCGACTTCAGCATGTCGCCGGTTCCAGCGCCTGCCGCGCCCTTTTCGGCCATGACTTGCCACTTCGCGGCGGCAACATCGGTGGCGAAGGTTCCCGAGGTATGGGCGACGATGCAGACGTAGGATGCCCCGCCCTGAGACACGATGTCGGACGGCGCATAGGCCGTTGCCGTCACCCACGGGCCTTTCCACTCCAACAGGCTGTTCTCTGCGGCTTGGGCTGCAACGGCGCTGGCTGCTGCCGCGCTGGCGCTACCAGAGGCGGCGGTTGCGCTACCAGAGGCGGCGACGGCGAAGGATTGCGCCGATATCAGAATATCGAAGTCCAGCGCGGCGGTCGGGTCTGCTGCGGTGAATGAGCGCAAGCTGCGATCCGAGTCGCGCCGCAGTTCGGACAGCGTGGCCCAGACGCGGGCCAGTTCGACATTCAGCCGGGCAACAAGGTTCTGGTCGCCATTGATGAGGTCGTCAGCGCGCCACGGCACAAGCGCCGCATCAATGATGATCGTGCTGCCGCTGAGAACAGGCGCATCGAAGGTGATGGTTGCCGCGTCGTCAAAGCCATCGGTGAAAGTGGCCGAGAGTGTCCAGGCCGTCGAAGCGATGCCGTCCACATAGACCTTCACGCCGTCCGTGTCGAACAGCCGGAAGGTCAGCGCGAAGGGCCCGGCCGAGTCAGAGCCAAGAACGACCGTGGTGGAGCGGGTGTTTTTTGCGACGGTTGCCATGCGCGCAAGGTGCGAGACGCACCCCGCGCACCAAATGCACTACTGCCCGAACGCCGTCCCGAGGTTTGGAAGCCGTGACGGTGCCGGTTCTCCGGGAATCCAGAACTCCCCTGCCCCGGTCAGGTTCTGCCGCTTCTGGGACGCCTTCGCCATCGCGTCCACGCTGTCAGGGTCGAGGAACAACTGCATCTGGTCCCAGAGAAGCCGGTCGATTGCCGGGCCGACCGCCGGGGTCTGGCCGAGAGGCAGATACCGCTTGCCCATGCGGGCGAGGTCTTTGGCGAAGTTCGCATCCTCTCCCGCCAGCACTGCCGCGCCGTTCTTGAAGGTCAGATCCCACATGTCCTGCGCTGCCTGCGGAATCGGACCGCCTGCCCATGACATGAAGCCGCCACCCCAAGAGGACTGTCCCGTCGAGATGATGTCGCCCATGATGCCGAAGCCGCCGCCCTTGGTGGAGGCCCGCGCCCAGAACATCGGGTTAGTCATGTCCTGCGGATCGCGGCCAAGCATGATGTCCCCGACCTGAAGCGCCATCGCGCCCATGACCGTTGCGCCAGCGGCAAGGTTGAGCCCGTACATCACGCGGCCCTGCATGGTCTGTTGTGCCATCATCCGGCGCCACTGGTTCACCGTGAAGGTCGCCGTGAACGACTTGAACATCAACGCGCTCTTGGCGATTTCGTAGGGGAAGGAGCCAGGAGGGGCAGAGGTTTCAAGGAAGCTGCGCGCATAGAGGCTCTGCGTCGGAACCGCGTATTCGCCCTGTTCTTCGATCAGCGATTGCATCTTCTCGAAGATGTCCAACGCCTCTGACCGCTTCAGATCGGTGTGTTCCACCCACCACATA
>CAZWBZ010000023.1:0-1231 GCA_964632605.1 uncultured Candidatus Saccharibacteria bacterium | reverse complement strand
TTCGATGCCTTGAACATATGTTCCGGGTTCGTGAACGCCGCCCATTGTTGTTCCGTGATGCCGCGGCGCACCAGAAGCGAGCGAAGCGGCGCATCGACATCCTTCAGCGCGCGCCCAGAGAACCCGGCAAGGTATCCGGCCATCTCCATCTGGAAGGCAACCCGTGCCGTGTCGGTCCAGAAGGCCAGCCCTTGTGCGCGCATCGAGGCGGAAGAAAGCCGTTCCGCCAGTTCGGCCGGGGCAATCTCATGCTGGAACCGCGCCATTGCCGTTCCGGCGTCGGAAAGCGTGTCCCAGATCCAGCCGGCGCGCATGGCTTCCTCGCGGCTCATGCTGTCGGCCATCAGCTTGACGTGGCGGGCGACGACGTTTGCCGGGTTCATCTGCATCGACTGCGCGGCAAGGCGCATCGTGTTCAGGTCCGACATCGAGGAAACGATTGCCCGGTCAAGGAACGCCGATGTGATGACGTGGCGCGTGCTGCTGAAGAAGGTGGCGATGGAGTGCTGAAGCGCGGTGTTCGCCTCGCCATGCCCCATCATGACGGCAAGCATCTGCTGCGCACGGGTGGCATCGCTTCTCACCTTGTCGCCCAAAGCCTCGTCGCCCAGATCGCGCGCCCGCTTTTCCGCATACTGGCGCATGTAATCCATGCCCATGTGCGGGCTTGGCCCGAACTCCTGCATCACGGCGATGTCGCGCGTCATCTTGTGGACGTGGCTCATCAGGCTCTTGAACGGGTCGCCCGTGCCGAACTTGCGGTTATAGGTGATCCAGTCGTCGGCTGACTTGAAATGCAGCACGCGATGCTCGCTCATCTGGCGATACATGGCCCCGCCTTGCGGCCGGCCGTAGACGGCTTCGCGGCTCTGCTTGCCGAAGGCGATGTTGTCGTAGACCGACTTCAGCACCGTGCGCTTCATGGCTTCAGAGGGAGGCGGGCCCCCGGCGTCCTGAAAGGGCCTGCCGGTCAGATTGTCGGTCATCCGTTCCCAATTGATGCTTTCGTTGATTTCCGCATACCACCGATCGAACCCGGCCTTGGTGACGGCGCGGCGGTTGTGCGCGTGCGGCAGGCCCCAATCGTCCAGCTTGCCGATCAGTCCCCCGGCTTCGTTGAACATCAGGCGCAGATCTTCCAGTGCGGCCTTGACCGCCTCTGCTGTGACCTTCGCCGCGGGATTGCCCGCTGCCTCTCCATGCAGTTCGCGCACGATGTCCTTGAGCCCTG
>CAZWBZ010000022.1:0-7026 GCA_964632605.1 uncultured Candidatus Saccharibacteria bacterium | reverse complement strand
ATTACATGGTAGACCAGTTGTAGGAGAGAATCCTACAGATGATGTACAACCAGCTGGAAGAGTTCCAGAGTTGTTACTATTTGAAGAACTTGAGCCGTTAAGAGAAGCACGAGTTAGAGGACCAACGTAGCCTGATACTGGAGAGATACCTTTCATTGTTTGGTAACTTTTTACTGCAGTCTTTGTAAGACCACCGAAATAAGTTGTTCCTGGCAATGATGTACCAACTTCAGAATTCAAACGAAGTTGAAGTTCTTTAACGTCAGAATTACGCATTCCGAATCCGAGGTTCATGTTGAACATGTACGCAGCAGATGCTGATGATGCACCGAATAGTGCAAGAGCAGCTACGAAAGCGACGATTTTTGACTTAGTCATAATAAATTTCAAATTGATGTGACCGATACCTACACAAGGAAAATAAATTCTCTCTTATATATGTATGTCACGGTGCGCGTTTATTGCTTGGTTCGACACCTTCTCTAATCATAAATGCTAGAGATAAGTACTAAGCTATTGCGCACGATTTTTTATTTCTTGTATTACGTTCCTCTATCCGAACATAATGCGTACTCGTTAACTAGTTTAGAAACTAATCAGAGCTTCCGAGAAATATTTCGGAACGTGTGTTTTAGAAAGACGCACCACACGGTATACGTAAACATACACGAATGTATGAATTGCTTTTGGCCGTCCCGCACTAAATCTAAATAAATAGAAATTGTACAATGGGCCAGATGATCATATGTGTAACCGTGTAATAGTACACTAAGTTATACATACTATCCGCCTTGTCGACAGGGCCGATACGGATGCCGACATTTGATATTCAATGCCTGCCAGATGTCTATCGCGATCCCCTATTTAAAAAATAAAAAATCGCCATCGGCAGAAACCGAACTGAAGTTCTTTACGCACATAACATGCATTTCGATATTCAGTTATCAATGATCGGTCCGAATTGGGTGGAACAGCTCGCGCCGTCCACTGCCCGCAGTATAACATAAACCGCCACATTTTCGCAAGGTTATACACAGGTCTGGAAAACAAAACAGGACCCATTGGGCCCTGCTGTTTTGGATGTTAATTACTGCGAATTAGACGATATTTTACCCAGCGTTTGGTACCTATTTTTTCCAAGGTTCCATCCCCTACTAATTCCACCAATTCTCGCTGCAAAGTCTTCTCGCTAATCTGGCCTTCACCGCCATAACGGGTGTATTTATCTACTAGTTCGCTACTGGTTAGAATTTTGTCCCCATCATTTGTTGGAATTTCCCTAAAAAGCTTTAAAATAAGGCTTTTTCTCTTGAGACGACCCATTTCTTTCTCTAATTTTCCAAGGGTTTTTTGAGGAAAATCGTTAGTTTTTTCGTTACTAGAATTTTCATTTTCGGCAGAATCCCCTTTGTTTTCAGGGTTTTTATAGAAAAGCTTGCCTAAATCTATTCCAAAATTCATGTCAGTTCGCATTGGAACAAGTGATTCATGAGGGGTATCAATATCCAAAATAGAGGTATCTAAACGGGCAATAAATTTGTCTATTTCTGTGTTCAAAATTGCAGCGTTCATAGAGCTAACATAACCCATAACTTCGAGCACACTGAGATGCTCACGGACTAGCACAACATTGGCATGGGCATTCCTAAATTCGGCAGTAGAAGTTTGAATGTTACCCATGACTTTAGAGATAGATTTCATGGCTGATAGAACTGCACTGCGGGCTTCGTTACGCAATGGTTCACCGTCTTCTACACAGTCCGTAACCATGTAAACAGCCATCGTTATTTGCTGCAAATTCTTTATCAAAGACATAGATGTCCGATAGGAAGTTGTTGATAAATAAGACTTATTTGCAATTTGAGTGTTTTCTATTTCTGCCATATTAATATTCGATGTCTGTTAGATTTTATATAAAAGACATCGCTGTCCGTTACCCAATAAAAGTGTCTTTTAGAGCCTGACGTTGTCCATTATACATGTCTGTTAGACATGCGCAAGCGGAGCCAAATTGTCTTTTGGAAATGGTCTGGTGAGCCAACCCGAGGACCTTTTCAAAAGATATATTTGGCGTAGCTAAACTTGTTATTTTGACCTATCATTAGGACACATAAAACGCTGTAAAAAAGAGCGTTTTCCCCTTTGATAAAGACCGTTAAAATCATATAATATAAACATATTTCTAATCGATAAAACATGGCAAAAAGTAAGGGTAAAAAAAATGGAAAACTGTTCGGTATTAAAGACGAGGATTTGTCATTTCCGGAATTTTCTGCCCCCAATATCACACCTGTTTCTATCAGTCCGGAGACCAAAAAAACCATCGGTGGAGTACTGCTAATAGTGGTAACTTTGATATTAGTTTTGGGACCATTTGGACAAGCTGGAAGATTCGGAAAATCTCTATATAACGGTCTTGAATATGTGTTCGGAATTGCGTACCCACTGCTACCTTTGGGCACAGGAATACTGGGCACAAAACTAGCATTTAGGAAGCCAATTAGTTTCAAAATTTTGCCATCTGTTTTAGGTTTTGTGTCTCTATTTGTGTTCCTTTCTTTGATGAATATTTTGGGTCCAGTGTCACATATGGGCGGGTCTGCAGGAGATGTTTTAGCAAATACTTTGCGTGCACAAATTGGTGCAATTACATCTGGCGTACTGCTTTCAGGATTCCTAATTGTGTCACTACTTGTACTATCTGACACTGGTCACATCAACATACCCGAAGGTGAAAAACGTCCCGGTTGGTTACATCTTCCAAAATTTTCTTTCTCACTTTTTAATAAAAATCGCAGTAGTGAATTAAATGAAGATGATGATTTTGCGGAAGATGCTGATGAAGAAATTGAAGAAGATGCAGAAGAAAATTCTTCATCACTAAATGATGAAATGCAGGCTGTCCTGTCCCCTCGCGCAAAACCTGTAGTGGAAAATTTGAAACCAAGAGAAGTTAAAGTCACTGGTATGGGAGATATCGAAGCTGATCATTTTGAAATCAAAACTCACAAACGCAGTACATATACACCGCCGCCGATAACTTTGCTGGAGACAGATAAAGGTAAACCAAATGTTGGTGACATCAAAGCAAACTCTAATATCATAAAACGTACTTTGGCTAACTTTGGTATCAACGTTGAGATGGATGAAATCACAGTTGGACCAACAGTAACACGTTATGCATTGAAGCCTGCTCAAGGTGTAAAGTTGGCTCGCATCGTAGCGCTGCAGCAAGATCTTGCATTGTCTCTAGCAGCGCACCCAATACGTATCGAAGCTCCGATTCCTGGTAAATCTTTGGTAGGTATTGAAATCCCAAACAAAGTTAAATCTATAGTTGGACTAGCATCTCTATTTTCTGACCAAAGCTATGCCGAAGGTAAAAAGCCATTGCTTGTAGCGCTGGGCCGCGGACTATCTGGTAAATCAGTTGTAGCAAACTTGGCAAAGATGCCCCATGCATTGATTGCTGGTACTACTGGATCTGGTAAATCTGTAACAATACACACATTGATAATGTCTTTGCTGTATAGAAATGGACCAGATGCATTGCGTTTTATATTTGTAGACCCAAAACGTGTCGAGCTAACACTATATAATGGAATCCCGCATTTGCTTTCACCGGTTATTACTCAGCCCAAGCAAGCCATCATGGCACTAAAATGGGCAGCCAAAGAGATGGATCGCCGTTACGACATACTAGAAGAATCCAAAGTTCGTGATATCGAGTCTTACCACAACACTGTCGCAAAACGTGCGAGTGAGGGGATAGACCCAATGCCTTATATAGTAGTAGTGATTGATGAGCTGGCTGACCTGATGCAAGCTTACCCGCGTGAACTAGAAAGCGCTATTGTAAGACTGGCTCAAATGTCTCGTGCTGTTGGTATCCACCTTGTACTGTCTACACAGCGCCCTTCTGTTGAAGTTATTACTGGTCTTATTAAAGCCAACATCCCTACACGTGTCGCGCTGCAAGTAGCATCACAAATAGATTCACGTACAATTATTGACCAACCAGGTGCCGAAAAACTATTGGGACGTGGAGACATGCTATATCTATCATCTGATTCGCCGCAGCCAGAGCGCTTGCAGTCGGCTTACATATCTGAAGATGAAGTTAAATCTGTTGTTGCGTATCTAGTAGACACATATAAAGATGAATTACCTGACGAAGTAAACTTTGCCGGTAGTAATAGTAATGGTAGTAATACCGATATTTTCTCTGCATCTATCGGTGGCAGTGACAGTGGAGATGATGACGACATGTACGAACTAGCAAAGCAAGAAGTTATTGCTTCTGGTAAAGCTAGTACATCATATCTGCAAAGAAAATTAAAACTGGGTTATGCTCGCGCTGCAAGAATCATGGATATGCTAGAAGACCGTGGTATAATTAGTGCAGGAGATGGTGCAAAACCACGTGAAGTATTAGTAGGCGGCGCGGCTAAAGAAGTAGAAGAATTTGACGCATAATATGACAAATTCAATCAACAGCTTGCAAGGTAATTTATGGAAATGGCTACTGGTTAGCTTTGGTTCAATTGTATTAATTTATGGAGTCTTGCGCATTATCCCAATAATGCGAGGAGTCACGATTACTACATACCTACCAGAAGAAACAGAAAATAGTATGGACTCGTTTATGTTAACAGGACGAGCCAACCATGCTAGAACATTATCCATAAATGGCAGACCAATACTAATAGACCCCAAAGGAGCATTCAGTGACGAAATAATCTTAGCCCCTGGAATAAACAAAATAAAAATAGTAGCCGAAGATGTACGTGGTAATACTCATCAAAAAGAAATAGTTTTAACAGGTAGCGACAGGACTATTTATACAAAGACAGCTAAAGCCGAAGAAATAGAAAACTTTAGCGAAGACATATCAGAAACGAATTAATAGTAAGTAAATACATTATGGCTGTTACAAAAAAAGCAAAAAAGGCTCCTAAAGAAGAACTAGGCACAAGTGAATTAGAAGCAACACTGCGCTCTATTCAATCTAAATACGGTGAAGGTTCGATCATGAAATTAGGTGAAGCTCCTAAAATAAACCTGTCAGTAATACCAACGGGTTCTGTTGGACTAGACATGGCACTGGGAGTTGGCGGTATGCCATGCGGACGTATTATAGAAATCTTTGGTCCAGAATCTTCTGGTAAGACAACACTAGCACTGCATGTAGTAGCTGAATCCCAGAAAATGGGAGGAACTTGCGCATATATAGATGCCGAACACGCAATGGATCCAGAATACGCAAAGAATCTTGGTGTAAAAATAAACGACCTACTAATTTCGCAGCCTGACCATGGCGAACAAGCTTTGGAAATTACCGAAGCATTGATACGCTCTGGTAAAATTGACGTTATTGTTATTGACTCTGTAGCGGCATTAACACCTAAAGACGAAATCGAGGGAGACATGGGCCAGTCGCACATGGGTAAACAAGCTCGTCTTATGTCACAAGCTTTGCGTAAACTAACAGCAATTGTTGCAAGATCACACACAGTGGTAATCTTTATTAACCAAATTCGTATGCAAATTGGTGTGATGTTTGGTAATCCAGAAACAACACCAGGAGGAAAGGCTTTGAAATTTTACACCTCAGTAAGACTGGATATTCGCCGTATTGCACAAATCAAAAAAGGCGAAGAAATAGTAGGTTCACGCACACGTGTAAAAGTAGTAAAGAATAAAGTAGCTGCACCATTTAAACAAACTGAATTTGATATTATCTACGGTGAAGGAATCTCGCACGAAGGAGAACTAATCGCACTGGGAGAACAATGTAAAGTCATTAGTAAATCTGGAGCATCTTATACATACATTCCACTAAAACCAAAAGACGGAGAAACTGAAATAAAGCTAGCACGTGGATATGACGCAACACGTACGTTCTTAAAAGAAAACCCAAAGATAGCAAAATCATTGTTTGCTGATATTAAAAGTGAATTTGAGAACATGCAAAGCTCATTTGTAAAATCTAGTTCATCTAGCTCTGCTGTTGAAGAATAATTTTATTAAAATTATTTATGCAAAAGAAAATAACAATTAGTTTGATTATTGTTGCAATACTAGTAATAGCATTTGGAATAGTTAGAGGTAGCGCCGAGTATAAAGAAACAGCAATAGACCCAGCGTCGCAAAATATAGGGAGCGGGGAAAAGTGTATCATCACAATCCAAGGCGGTAATTATGACGTGACTGAGTTCAGATACAAACATGATGGTGGCAACGTCTTTAAATGTGGACAAGACATGACTCAGGCTTTCCAAGGCGAACATAAGGGTTACCTGCCCATGATAGCCAAGTTCAAGGTCAACTAATTCTCTACCCTTGTACATTACTAATAATCTGTTAAGATAAACCCATGTTAGAATACAGCGAAATTAAAAAAGGTAAGGTTATTATCTACGAAGATGAGCCTTATACAATACTGGATTACCATATAGCTCGCACACAACAACGTAAACCTCAGAACCAAGTAAAAATGCGTTCTTTGATTACAGGACGTGGAGTTAATACTGTTTTTCATGCATCTGATACTGTAGAAGAAGCAGATATCATGAAGCGCACCATCAAATACCTTTATTCAAAAGGAAATGAACATTGGTTTTGCGACGTTAAGAATCCTTCTGACCGTTTCAAACTAGACGAAACATTGGTTGGAGATTCTAGAAAATACATGAAAGAAAATAGCGAAGTTGAAGCTATGATCTTTGACTTTGACGATGAAGAAAAGATAATTGGTATCAAACTACCTGTTAAAATGGAATTTACCGTAAAAGAAGCTCCCCCTGCTATCAAGGGTGCATCTGCTACTGGTGGTAACAAGCGCGTGACATTGGAAAATGGTACACAAGCTGAAGTTCCTCTTTTCATTAACGAAGGTGACCGTGTACGTATAAACACCGAAACTGGTGAGTACGTCGAGCGAGTTTCTTAATCTTTACTTCCCTACTAAAAAGCCTTGTAATGCAAGGCTTTTTAACTTTTGACAAGCTAAAAAATAGGTATATA
>CAZWBZ010000021.1:0-8303 GCA_964632605.1 uncultured Candidatus Saccharibacteria bacterium | reverse complement strand
GCGGATTCCTCCCCAGACCCCTCCTCCGTGCGGGCGAGTCCGTCGCCCCGCCACTATCTCCTTACAGGAGCAGTACACCTTTTGGATTTTTTATTTCGCCTCGCTCTGAAAAACTCTCAAAAGGTCTTGCGAAAGTTTATAAAACTTTCTCACCCTGAAGAGGGAGATGTCCCCAGTTCAAGTCTGGGTCTAGGCACAAAAAGACAAAAGACCAGCACTGCTGCTGGTTTTTTGCTTTTTGTGCAGGCGCAGGTATATGTGAGTTTGCACAGCAAGGCGAACATTCCGAGCCGGGGTCGCGCAAAATTTGGGTCAACAAATTTATGTGTGACACAAACTAATACTAATTTGTATATAAAAAACCTCTCATTTGAGAGGTTTTTTATTATATAGATTTTACTCGAATGCTTGCGCGTTTTTGTTTGTCTATCTTTGGTAGTTTGATGATTATCAAACCATGTTTTTCTACAGCTTCAGCTTCTTCGGGTTCTACTTCAGCTGGCAGGTCTACTGTTCTTGAGAATGCACCCCAGTATAGTTCGCGAATAAAATAATCTTCTTCGTTTACATTTTGGGATAATACACGTTTGCCTTTTAGAGACAGGGTATCGCGAGTAATAGAAATTTGTAGTTCGTCAGGTCTTACTCCAGCAACAAATGCTTGGATGATTATTTCAGAATCTGTTTGATACAAGTCTATTGGTAATTCTCCGTCTTCTTCTTCCTCTTCTTCATAAGTATGAGAAAAAGGATCTTTCTCTTCGGCTACTTTAATTGTTTTTTCATAAGCAGCGGGCTGGGGATCTCTTTCTTGGACAGCGTGTGTTTCCACGTGTTCAAACATTTCGTCATCGTTTACCCGCATACTGCCGGTAAGTCTTTCGAAAAAAGATTTCTTCTTTATATCTGACATAATAATTTAGTTAACAATTTGGCCTTTGAGACGACGTAATTTTTCTAAAAGGAGAATACTAATAATACTGACCACCCATAATAATCCAAAGATTCGGAAAAAGTCTTGGTCACTTGAATTCATTATAAATAAATTAAACAATCCATGCAATGCTACTGCAGCTAATAGTCCGCCCAAAAGATAAGAAAATTTATTTTTCCAATTTTGATAATATGATAAACCAAGTCCAATACCAACAATACCGGTAGACACCGCATGTAGTAGTGTTGACCCAAGATAGCGTAAATTACCAGTCATAAGTTTTAGTGATGTGTTAGATATAACATCAGGGTTCATTAAAAACATAATGTTTTCAAGTCCTGCAAAACCTAATGCTCCGGCAATAAAATACATTGCATAATCTATTGGGTCGTTAACTTCGCTAATGCCTTTTATCATTATGATAATAGCTGCGTATTTAACTAATTCTTCTATAGCAGCCCAAGCTATGGTTAACATGGATTTATCCGCAATATAGGGCACTACAGCGTGCTCTAGCGGCACAGCAATAGCAACAGATAGCATTCCTATTAGGAACACCATAATGATTAAAGAAAAAGGTTCTCTATCTTCTTTGGATTCACTGCGCATCCAAAAGAATAGCCAAGCCAAAGCGGGGAGTATTCCCCAAAAGATTGCACCTAATGTTTCTTTGTTTAATCCAAAATTACCCATGATGATGCAATAAGAGGTTTATCGCTATATTGCATTATACTCCATAACTCTTCTGTAACAAAAGGCATAAATGGGTGTAGTGTAGTAATAATATCTTGCAATGTCTTTTGCAAAAATTGTGCGCGAGATATTTTGTCTGCATCAGTGCCTTCTAAAAAGATAGGACGAGATTCTTCCAGTATTACATCGGCAAGACGCGCCCAAGTGTATTGGTATATTTTGTCACCAGCAAGATAAAATTTGTACCCAGTAATTTCTTCGGTAATAGTCTTTAGTAGTTCATCACGTTCAGTAATTAACTCTAAATCTTTTTGTGTAAATTCAGTAAAGTCTGGATTGTACGGAATATTTTCTGTGTATGTTTTTATAAAACGTGTAATATTCCAAAGCTTGTTAGCAAAATGTTTGTAAGCTTTGATTTTATCTTCAGACATTTTTGTATCGTTACCCGGGCCAGTACCAATGATAAGAGACATACGCACAGCGTCGGCTCCGTATTTTGCAGTCATATCTAATGGGTCGATAATATTACCCAATGATTTACTCATCTTGCGTCCTTGGCCATCACGAACAAGCCCATGTAAATAAACAGTTTCAAAAGGTACTGTACCTAAAAGATATTGAGACATTAGTATCATTCTGGCTACCCAGAAGAATAAAATATCGTAGCCAGTCTCTAATACTGTAGTAGGGTGGAATTTCTTCAAATCCGGACTCTCCATATTTGGCCAGCCCAGTGTAGAAAAAGTCCAAAGACCAGAAGAAAACCATGTGTCCAAAGTATCTTCGTCTTGCATCCATCCTTCGCCGGTTGGAGATTCTATACCGCAGTATATTTCGTCATTTTTGTACCATACAGGGATGCGGTGTCCGTACCAAATTTGGCGAGAGATACACCAGTCGCGCAAATTTTCTATCCAGTGGTAGTAAACTTTTTCAAAACGATCCGGCAATATTTTTGTTTCTCCAGATTTAACAGCATCAAGCATTAGCTGTTTTAGTGTTTTGTTATCGCGGTCAGCTATTTCTTTGTTTACGTTGATAAACCATTGTAATTTTGGTAATGGTTCTATAATTCCACCAGTACGTTCGGCAGTAGAAATATTTTGAGTTACGTCTTCTTCTTTTTCTAGTAAATTTTGTTCACGTAGCCATTCTGTAACTGCTAATCTTGCATCTGTAGTTTTTTTATTTAAAATTCTTTCATCGCCAACAGTCATTTTTGCAAACTCATTAATAACTTGGATAGTTGGCAAGTTATGACGCTGAGCAATTTCCGCATCTATTTGACTGTGTGCTGGGGTTACGCCCAATGCACCTGTACCAAATTCTTTTTCTACAGATTCATCTGCAACAATAGTAATATTTAAACTAACCCCACAAAAATCTTTGATTTCATAGGTTTTTCCTACGAATTCGGCGTATCTCTCGTCAGTAGGGTTTACAGCTACAGCAACGTCACCAACTTTTGTCTCAGGTCTTGTTGTGGAAATAGAGATAGGGAAATCTGGAGAATATTTAAAAGTATAAAGCTTGGCTTTGCGTTCTTCGTGAACTATTTCATCGTCGGAGATAACTGTTTGACCTTTGGGGTCCCAGTTTACAATGCGGTGGCCGCGGTAAATTAGCCCATCGTCATACATTTTTTTAAATGCAGTACGTACAGCTAAATTGCGCTTTTCGTCCAATGTAAAAGCTTCTCTTGACCAGTCAACAGATGCACCCATCTTTTTAACTTGGTTTACAATAGTGTCGTGAGATTCTTGAGCAAATTTATTTACGCGATTTAGAAATTCTTCGCGACCTAAATCTCCCTTTCTTTTACCTTCTTCTTTTTCGATTATTTTTTCTACTTTGGATTGGGTAGCAATTGCAGCGTGGTCGGTTCCTGGTAGCCACAATGTTTCGCGGCCTTGCATACGAGCAAAACGCACCATGATGTCTTCTATAACAAGCATGGCAGCGTGGCCAATGTGCAGTGTTCCTGTAACGTTAGGAGGAGGGAGCACAATAGAGAATGGCTTACTACCATTTTTGACAATACCTTTTTCTACGCAGGTGTCAGGGTTAAAATACCCAGATTCTTCCCACATTTGATAAATCCGGTCTTCTGTATCGGCCGGGTTATAAGGCTTTAATAGTTTGTCGTCCATGAAAAAAGTATAGCAAAAAAGGCTATTTTAGGCGAGCTGAAGAGTTCCTGTGGCCTTTAAACCATCGGATTCATCGGTAAGACCAGTTTTGTTTATTTTTACTATTGCTGCCAAGGCTATCATTAGTGCGTTGTCTCCAGTTATAGAAGAAATAGGGTAAGATATTGCAATGTTATTTTCACTGCAGACTTTTTCTAATTCTTTTTGCAGATGATTGTTAGCTGTAACGCCGCCGCCCAAGATTAAGATGTTGGAATTAGTATCCTTTAATGCTTTTAGCGTCTTTTTAACTACTACTTCTATTGCAGCGTTTTCAAAACCCAGTGCCATTGCCATTTTTTCTACATGGGCAACTACTGGGAATTTTTTTGCATAATACATTACTGCAGTCTTAAGACCAGAGTATGAAAAATTATAATCGTTAGAATGCATCATAGGACGAGGCAGATCTACGGGTTTTATGTCTTGAGTTCGGGCTTCTTCAGCTAATTCGGAAATTCTTGGACCGCCAGGATAGCGTAAATTCATAAGACGAGCTACTTTGTCAAAAGCTTCGCCAATAGAATCGTCTACGGTTTCGCCAAGTAGTGTAAATGTACCGTTTTGGATATGAATTAATTCGGTATGACCTCCAGAGACTAATAAAGAAATAGCGTCTTCGGGAATAGGTTTGAATTCTATTTCGGTTCCTAATTCTGCATGACTAATTAACGGTGATACCAAATGACCCATCATATGGTTAACGCCAATAACCGGAACATTTAGTAGATACCCCAAAGCTCTGGCAAAATTAACACCTATCCATAAAGCCATCTCTAGCCCTGGGCCATTAGTAACAGCTACTGCATCTATTTTTGTAAAATGATGTTTGTGAGCAAATTTTATAAATTCTTCTGCCAAATCTTGGTCGCGTCCAAAGATTTCCTTTATCTTTTCTTCTTTGTTTGTTACGTCTTCCGCTAAAAACCAATCTTCTTTTATTGTGTTTTTACTTTCTTGGAATAAAGATTTTATCAAAGGTATAGCTGTCTTTATGTGTTCGCGTTTTGCGATAGCAGGGAAAACGCCGCCATATTCTGCATGCATGCTGGCTTGGGACGCTATTAAATGAGAATGGATAATTATTTTATTATTATGCTCGCCAGCGGTGTCTATTAAAGCCATGGATGTTTCGTCACAGCTGGTTTCTATTGCCAAGATTCTCATCCCGTTAGAGATAGGACGCGATTCATCGTGTCCGGAGTTGTTTAGTGTGTCATCTATAATCATCTTAATTAATCTTTTTAGGTCTTTATATATTCATTAACTTTATGATCTCTAACGGGACTCATATGTATATTTATGATAGCAAAAAAAGGTTTTTATTGGTAGTATATTTTTATGAACAAAATCATTGCTATATCTGGACCTTCTGGGTCTGGCAAAACTACTTTAACCAAAAAGCTAATGGCAGACCATCCTGAATTTGCTGTTTCTATTTCAGCTACTACTCGTGCACCACGTGGCGAAGAAAAAGATGGGGTGGCATACCATTTCTTAAATACAGAAGAGTTTAAGAATAAAATAGTTAACGGGGAATTTGTAGAATACGAAGAAGTTTATGACGGGTTATTCTACGGCACACTAAAGTCCGAGATAGAACGTATCCAAAGTTTGGACAAAAGACCATTGCTAGATGTAGATGTAATAGGCGCAGAAAATGTAAAAAATATTTACGGCGATAATGCAGAGACAGTCTTAGTATTGCCACCTTCTATGGAAGTATTGGAACAAAGACTAAGATCTCGCGGTACAGATACAGAAGATAAGATAAAAGAAAGACTAAACCGCGCTGAATTTGAGATAAACCAAAAGGATAAATTCGATGCTGTTATTATAAACGGCGACCTGGATACTGCATACCAAGAACTATTAACTGCAATTAGTAAATAAAAAACCCACACTCGCTATATAAACGAGTATGGGTAATAGGGGTTTGGGTTTGTTAATTTTTTGAAATGTCTAAATTCAGGCCTAATTTTGCAGAATCTAAAAGCTTGTTTTGGTTTTCTTCTTCAAGCTTTTCTTTATACATAATATACAGATGAGTAAAAGGGTCTTCTTTTGCTTCTTCTACATCTTCTTTGATTTGTTCATTTTGGTCTAAATTTACTAATTCTACAATTGCGTCTTCCAGGCCCATTTTGTAGTCTCTCTCTAAAACTGTCTCCAGACCTTCTGTTATCATAAAAACATCGTTTTCATAAAGCTCACGAAGATCTTGGTAGTCTAAATTTTTATTAATCAAAATTTGTCCAATCTCGTTACAGAGTTCGTCCTGGTAATGTAAAAATTTTATTTTCATGCAAAGAATTAAGATTAAATCTTTAGTTTCATTGCTGATTTTATAAAGTTCATCAGATAAAAATTCTACAAATCCTGGAATTTGAGGTAGAGGGTCTTTTAAATTTTTAATAAATTTAAAGCATATTCTGATACCATTTTTTCTGTCGTTTGTTTTAAAAATTTCTGTTGAAATTTCACTCCAAACTTTTTCCGTTAAATCAAAATACCATCCAATACCAAGTTCTTCCCAGTAACCCAAGAACAAATCTTTTGTTTTAAGTAAAGAGAATATTCGCACCTGCTCTTTTTCGTCTTGTGTTCTTTTTAAGATTTCTATTAAAGCTGGAACAGAATCAATTTTTTTAACTAGATCAAAGACTTTTCCATAAATTTCACCATTCGGGTTATTCAAGGTATCTTGATATATCTGTAGTACATACCACAATGATATCAATTCGCTCTCATCAGGATTATTTTCTAGAATAACCGTAACCATTCTTTCAAAATTATCTCTAAAGATAAATTCACACACCGCTAGTGTATTTATACATTCTGTCTTGGATCCTTCTTTTTCAAAGCAGGGGATTAAGTAATCCAATATTTTGTTTAATAGATAGCATTTGTTCGCTACAGCTATATCTAATTCGTTCTCTTCTTCTTCGTCTAATAAAAGAGAAAGAAAGGTTTCTAACTGCTCTATAGCAGATTCTTTTGATCTAAGGCCTTTTATAAGTCCATCTTTTGCTAATTTAAATTTGTCCATGATATTTTTATTTCTTAGGTCTTATATTGCCATAAATAGGGAATAAGTCAATATAAACAAATAAAGGGATCTTTGCTTTTTAGGGTAACTATGCTATAGTATTGCCATATTACAGAGATGTAATATAGATTTCGGCCCTATCGTCTAACTAGTTTAGAATATAGCGGACATCAGGTTTTTAAACGTCAAAATGTAACGTTGTAGAAATACAGAATACATCGATTTCGGCCCTATCGTCTAACGGTTAGGACATCAGGTTTTCATCCTGGAAATCCGGGTTCGATTCCCGGTAGGGTCACAAAAGCAAGCGCGTAAAAACACCAGACTTCTCTGGTGTTTTTGCTTTTGTGACAGCCGCAACGATGTTTTTGTTTGAGTGATAAGGAAAGGCAAAAACCGTGAGGCGGGGTCGAGAGATTTTTCAGTCAAGAAAAATACTCGTGACCACAAGTAGAAAAAGATACCCATTCGAGACTTAACGAAGAATTATAGCCACTGATCGTGACCGATTCCCGGTAGGATGGTACTATTAATTTATGATAAATAAACAAACACCAGTAGAATTCTCAGAGCAACTTATAAAAGGTAAAATAGCGGAACTTATCTTTTCTCAAATGTTTCGTAATGGAAATAAATTTACGGTGATACCTTTTGGTTACGAAAATACATTTCCTGAAATTGCTCAATATGCTTACATGGCAGACGATAAACAAGTCTTCGAAACAATACGTAATGCACCAGATTTTGCACTAGTTTCTCATGACAAAAGAGAAGTTCATTTAGTAGAAGTAAAATACAGACATAAACTAGAAGACAAACACGTTTTAGAAATAGCAGAAAAACTACAAGGACGCTGGAAATCTGTACAATTGTTTATCGCTACTCCCAATGGTTTCTTCTTAGATAGTTGTGAAAATGTCTTAACTTCTAGTGGTTCAATAAAACCCTTGAATAGTAGTTGGGTTGAAGAAAAAGAACAAAAAGAATATATAAAACTTCTAAATGAATTTATTCAATAACCTTTTATTTATTAAATAGATCAAATAAAACAGGAAAATTATTTTTAAAAGTATCTGGATCTTTAAAAATTTCTTTTAATTTTTTATCTTTTATTCTATGTGCTTCGCAACCAAAGTGTGATTCAAAATTATTTTTACATTTTTTTCTAAATTCTTTAGTCTTTAAATTATATCCTTGATTTTTATTATCTAAAGATAAAATTAGACCCTCTATATTAGGTTCACATTGCTGAACTAGATGGCCTTCTGATTCCAAAAAGTTCTTTATTTTTTCTGAATCTATTAGATCATTATCAAAAATAAACAAGAATTTAATGTTAGTAAAATCTTTTTTAGGTCTAAGTTCTTGCGCTTTAATTTTTTTGCTATATGTTTTTTTAAAATCTTCAAAACTTTCAAAACCCTTAAGATCAATA
>CAZWBZ010000020.1:2261-8701 GCA_964632605.1 uncultured Candidatus Saccharibacteria bacterium | reverse complement strand
ATTAAAAAACAACCAGGATAGACTGGTTGTTTTTTCTGCCGAAAGACGATTTTTATAGAGCCTCGGGGGCTGCAGGTTTTGCATCTTCTGCTCCATCAATTTGGATTTTCATCATTCCCTTTCCATACGAATCATTACTATTCCAATTCATCATTCCATACGAACCGCGGTGCATAGAATATTTCATAGCACGCAATTGTCCCAGCTGCATACCAAAGCAAAATACTACGATAAGCAAAGCTAGAAGAAAGAAACGTCTTAGAATATACATATGGTGCTTGTTGTAATTGGAATGAAACATTCCGCAACCAACGCATTTGCAACTATTGTTGCAATTTTCGCAAGCATTTTTGACTGTATTATTTTCCATAAGTTTTGTCTGATTAACTAATATCTCTATATTATACCACTAAAACCAAAACCGCGGGTAAACCCGAATATGTTATAATAGGCCCATGAATCAAACAAAGAAAATAATTGGTATCGTAGCCCTAACAGTATTCCTAACCGGCAGCGTTTATATAGCCACAAAAGAACCTAAGACAGAAAACCCGAACTTGGCAGCTAATTCTAATACCGCAGTATCCGAAACCCCAGTTAGTAACACTAATTTAACAAATACAGTAGAAAGCCCTAAAACAGTAGCTACTGCTCCAAAGCCTGCTGCCGCTGTAAAACCAGCTACTGCAACTACCACAGCGACAAATACAACTAGCATCTGCTAGCAGTGGCTATACCGCGGCGCAAGTTTCTAGCCATAATTCTAGCTCTAGCTGCTGGACTATCGTAAATGGTTTGGTATACGACTTAACAAGCTGGATATCTCGTCACCCTGGCGGACAAGGCGCTATCAAAGGAATGTGCGGAGTAGATTCGTCTGACGAATTTAACGACCAACACGGCGGCGAAGGTAAACCAGAAAGAATTTTAGCTAGTTATAAAATTGGTAGCTTAAAATAATATGGATTATCGCCAAAAAATAAATAGCGCAGCAATGCCAATGCTTCGTTATGGATTGGGGTTTGTATTTTTGTGGTTTGGTTTTAGCCAAATCCAAAACCCGGACCAATGGGTTAGTTACCTGCCTGACTGGGCGCAAAGCTTGTCCATGTTGCCGCAGCAATTTGTTACTATAAACGGGCTGTTTGAAATAATAGCTGGCGTAATGCTAATGCTGGGTATTTATACAAACCTTGTGGCTTTGCTACTGTCTCTGCATCTTTTTGGTATAACTTTTAGTATAGGACTAAACAATATTGGTATCAGAGATTTTGGCTTGGCTGTGGCGACTTTGGCTATAGCTATGCTTCCAAACAAAGAATTCTCTTTAGACGAGGTCTTGAATTCTAATAAAACTATCTAATTTTTGATAAAAGCAGACTTACTGCTATAATATTGCCATGGATGGAGACAAAGACATGATTCAGGGTAGCGGCCTATTAACGCTGGGTGATATTAGAAATGCTTGTGAATTTAGATATGGCAAAAACGGTGAGATGGTTGAACTATGTCAGCTTTCTGAAGAATTACGCCAAGGAATCGATGCACTGCAAAAGTTTTCTCGTATTGCGACAATTTACGGATCTGCAAGATTAAAAGAAGATGACAAAAACTATATCGCTGTAGAAAAGCTAGCTTACGCTCTTGCAAAAGAATTAGGTTACGCAGTTCTAACTGGCGGAGGCGGCGGAATAATGGAAGCCGGTAACCGTGGAGCGCACCGCGCTGGCGGTACTGCAATTGGGGCAACTATTCGTATCCCTAAAGAACAAAACACTAACAAATACGTTACTGACATTATTCCCTTTTATTATTTCTTTACACGTAAAGTAGCTCTAAGATATTCTACAGAAATAGCTATTTACTGCCCAGGAGGTTTTGGTACATTTGATGAATTGTTTGAAGTTCTTACACTAATGCAAACTCACAAAATGAAAAAGATTCCCGTAGTTTTGTTTGGTAGCGAATTCTGGAACCCACTGGACGGAGTAATAAAAAATGTATTAGCCGACAAATATGGAACCATTGACCCATATGACCGCGGACTATACGTAATCACCGACGATATCGAAACTGTTCTAGAAATGGCATCTGCTATCGATACAAAGAATGCAGCAAACCCAACACAAAATAGTATTCAATAAACACTAAATAAAAACCCCAGATTAATCTGGGGTTTTTATTATTTCTTTTTCTTTGCAGCGTTGCAAAATGCAGTAAACATTGGATGCGGATCCAGTGGACGAGCCAAGAATTCTGGATGAAACTGCGCTGCCATAAAGAATGGGTGCACAGCTGCAGGTAATTCTACTATTTCGCAAAGCTTGCCGTCTGGAGATTTACCAGAGAATACGAGACCGGCTTTTTCTAAACTATCTACGTATTCGTTGTTTACTTCGTAGCGGTGGCGATGACGCTCGCTAATTTTATCTTTGCCGTATGCTTTGTATGCTTGTGTTCCCTTTTTGATTACAGCAGGATAAGCCCCCAGTCTCATAGTACCGCCCATCTTAGACCCAGAGACTTTTTCTTTTTGGTCTTCCATGATTGTAATAACCAAATTTTTAGATTTAGGATTTACTTCCAAAGTATGCGCATCTTTAAGACCCAAGACATTACGAGCATATTCGATAACAGCTAGCTGCATACCGTAACATAACCCAAGATAAGGTATCTTGTTTTTGCGGGCGTATTCTATAGCTATAATCTTGCCTTCAATACCGCGAGTACCAAACCCGCCTGGTACAATGACCCCGTCATAGTTAGATAGTTCTTTAACAGATTTTGGGTCGGTCTCGTATTTTGCCCCATTGATCCAAGTTAATACTGGTTTACGGCCTACTGCGTAACTAGAATATTTTATAGCTTCAATAACAGAAATATAAACGTCTGCCAATACAAAGTCTCCGCTGTTAAAATATTTACCAACAACAGCAATATTAAGTTCTTCTTTTACGGTCTTTGTTTTCTTTACAAAGCTTGCCCATTCTTTACCACCAACACCAGGTTTAATAGGACAAGTAAGATTTAGTGTTTCGCAGATAATGTCAGAGAGGCCTTCTTTTTCAAAGTTTGCAGGAATATCGTAAATACTGGTTACGTCTGGCGCAGAGATAATACGGTTTGCAGGGATATTACAAAATACAGAAAGCTTTTCTTTTCTTGGTTCGTCCATTTTTTCTTTGGAGCGAGCAATAATAATATCAGGCTGTATTCCAGACCCATTTAGTGTACGCACTGCGTGCTGAGTTGGCTTGGTTTTCATTTCACCAATTGTGCCAGGAACAGGAAGATAAGACACCATCACAAAGAAAACATTTTTAGGATGTTTTATTTTCATCATTCTGGCTGCTTCAAGGAAAAGCATATTTTGGTATTCCCCTACGGTTCCACCGATTTCAATAACTACAGCATTAGCTTTGGCGATTTGGCCGGCTTTTTCAATGCGTTCGATTACCTCCATTGGAATATGTGGTACAACTTCTACGCATTTACCTCCGTATTCCATACGGCGTTCTTTCTCGATTACTGCTTGGTAAACACGCCCGGTAGTCATATAGTTTTCACTACCGATGCTTTTATTTAAGAATCTTTCATAGTTACCCATGTCTTGGTCGGTCTCGTAGCCATCATCCAACACAAAGACTTCTCCGTGCTCGCTGGGGCTCATTGTACCCGCGTCTACGTTGATATATGGATCTATCTTTACAGCGGTTACTGTTTGACCACGGTCTTCTAAAATCTTCGCAATAGAACTTGCAGCAACTCCTTTACCAACGCCACTAATTACTCCTCCGACAACAAAGATATAAACTGTATCTTGAGGGTGAATCTTTTTTGCCATAAATTACTTTTTTAAATATCTAGAAACGGAAGCAAAGCTAGCCGTAATACCTAATAATAATCCAGAGAATATAATAAGCCCTGAAATTTCAAAAATGTTTTTTGTATAATACACAAACAAATCTACTCCAAAGAATACAGTCAAAGTATCACGCAAAAGGTATGTAATTCCCAAGAACAGTAGCAGTGTAATAAATGAAGCAATCAGACTATATATAACCTGAGCTACAATAAAAGGACCACGCACAAATGCAGCGCGTGCACCAACCAGTCTCATTACTTCTATTTCGTCTTTCATTGTATATGTTGCTAAACGTACAGTATTAAATGTAACCATAATAGCAATTATCACAAAAATTAAAGTAAGTGTTATACCAAATTTTTTAACCCCATCACGCAAAACTAAGATACGGTCAATAACATCTTTGTTGCGACTAAAGTTAACTTTGGTAATAAAAGATTTATTTTCTTGGATGAATGTAGAATTATCTTCCAAAGTAGAAATGATATTTTCGTACTGAGCAGTATCTTTAGCATGGATAACAAAGCTTGCTGGCAGTGGGTTTTTACCGACTTCGTCCAATGCTTGCAGTGTTAAATCGTCATTACTGTGTCTCTCTCTAAACAAAACCAAGGCTTCTTCTCTTGAGATATACTGCACGGTTTTAACTTCGGGCATTTCAGTTAATTCTTTTTGGATTGTAGCAATGGTGTCATCACTGGCATTGTCAGCAATATAAATAGTCACATCTACGCGAGATTCAATAGCGCGAAGAGATGCATCTAGCAGCGCCTGAGTAAAGAATAAACCTAAGATAACTGTTAGCGTAACAACAGTAACTGAGACAGAAGAAACTGCCAGCATTCCGCTTCTGCGGACAAGTGACAAACCGGACTTTATAACGCGCTTTACTAGTGTGCTATTCATATTAAACGTGAATCTTATGATTATGGTTATGGTATTTATCGTCTTTTACGACTTGGCCTTTTTCTAAATGAACTAATCTTTTTGCATACTTTTGAGCAAGTTCTGGTGTATGAGTTGTCATCACAATTGTTGTACCCAGGTCAGATAGTTTGCGTAGTACTTGCATAACACCATGTGAAGATTCTGGATCAAGAGAAGCTGTTGGTTCATCAGCTAAAAGAAGTTCAGGCTGGTGAATAATAGCGCGAGCAATAGCTAAACGTTGTTTTTCTCCGCCAGATAATGTTTCCGGAAAAGAATTTGCTTTGTGTGTTAAGGAAACCAAATCTAAAACGTGCGGAACATATTCGTTAATATCAGAATCAGTGTGTTCCCCTATTTCCATAGCAAAAGCCACGTTTTCAAAAACGGTTTTGTTTTTTATTAATCTAAAATCTTGAAAGATTGTTCCAATACGGCGACGAAGGTTTATTAAATCTTTGCGAGACAAAGAATGAATATCTTGAGATTCAAAAAATACAGTTCCACTAGTAGGAACTTCTTCTGCAAGAACTAATTTCATTAAAGTAGTTTTACCAGAACCAGAATGACCAGTAATGGCTACAAATTCACCAGGAGAGACGGTAAGAGACACATCACGAAGAGATTCTGTATCGTCTTTATAGACTTTGGTAACATTTGTAAAATAGAGCATGGTCTTATTTTATCATGTTTAGACCCCCTGAACAATAAAAATATCCAGGTTGCCAGACAGTACACCATCAGGATCAGAACTTTCAACCCCTGTTCTTAGGTCTTTTACCATTTTATAAGGGTGCAGGACGTAGTTGCGGATTTGGTTACCCCATTCATTGTCTATTTTTCCGGCCAAAGCCAAGTCATTTGCTGATTTCAGGTTTAATTTTTCTATATGGGCCGCCAATTTACTGTAGAGCATGCTTACGGCCTTGGCGCGGTTTAATTCCTGACTACGTTCGGTAGCAACATAGGAACTAATACCTGTTGGCAGGTGCAATGCCCGTACTGCGGTTTCCCGCTTGTTAACATTTTGACCACCTGGACCGCCAGATTTACTAAAGGCTACTTCTATATCTCTATCGGGGATATCTACCATTTTTAAGTTTTCTAAAATAGGCACAACATCTACCAAAGCAAAAGAAGTTTCTCTTGTGTGCTTGGAATTAAAAGGAGAAAGACGAACCAAACGGTGCACCCCTGATTCATCCATAAATGTAGCGTACGCCCGCTTGCCAACTATTTCGTAAGATACGCTGCGGTACCCGGAATTAGTATCTTGGGAATCTAAAATTCTAAAATCAAAACCATTCTTCTTTCCATAGTTTTCGTACATTACGGAAAGCATACGGGTAAAGTCTTCGGCATCATCCCCGCCTGCCCCAGCGTAAATAGTCATTAAAGCGCTTCCGCCAAGTCTTTTGTTATGTTCGGTTTCTTCTTTTTTTAGTTCTTGGTAATTCTTTAAGACTTGGTCTGCTTCGTTTTTGTCAGCCCAAAAATCCCCTTCGGACATCTTTAGTTCGATTTCGGCGATTTCTTTTTTTAAGTCCACCAGGCTTTTCATATTTGCCTATTCTAGCATAAATTGAAAAGCGTGAAATTTTATGTATAATAAGGCTACTTTTTAATAAGTAATGCCGTCATAGCTTAG
>CAZWBZ010000020.1:0-2251 GCA_964632605.1 uncultured Candidatus Saccharibacteria bacterium | reverse complement strand
CCGTGAGTCCGATTCTCACTGACGGCTCAAAAAAAAAATAAGCAGTCCCAATAATTGAGACTGCTTAGATTAAATTTATTAGGCCTTTTTTTTATTTTTTAGCAAACTCATTAGTTTGCAGAATTCTTGAATTGAGCCATAAACCCTATCTAAAGAATTTTCTTTCCAAACTTGAAGTTCAGCCATGTAAAAAATTGGGTCTGTTTTTTTGTG
Source organism: uncultured Candidatus Saccharibacteria bacterium (assembly GCA_964632605.1). Taxonomy (GTDB): domain Bacteria; phylum Patescibacteriota; class Minisyncoccia; order Phycocordibacterales; family UBA9973; genus 2-01-FULL-33-17. The sequence continues at coordinate 2,038 of CAZWBZ010000020.1, read as the reverse complement.
TGGTTTCTTCTTTAAGTCAAAATACACATTTAAAACTTTCTTGCGATGTTCCGTAGCAGCTGTTTCAGTTACGGGGAACATCAGTTCTTTTCCGTTGATTTGCAGTACCATATAGTGTGTTGATTATTTAATACATTATATAACGAATAAGATCTCAGGTCAAAGGTTAATAACAGCCTGTGAATAACAAAATACCCTTAGGAAATAAGATCCTAAGGGTATTTGTATTTATATCATTAGATAAATGTAAGAGATTTTCCTTTTGAATTACCACGTCCTGTACGGCCAATACGGTGTACATAAGTTTCGTAGTCTCTTGGGATATCATAGTTGATAACATGAGAGATGTCTGGAATATCAATTCCACGAGCAGCTACGTCTGTTGCAATAACAACTTGGACAGCACCAGTAGAAAGAGATTTAACAGCATGAGCACGTTCACGGTTACGCATGTCCCCGTGCAAAGCCAAAGCTTTAAATCCACGTTTTGACAATTCTTCTTCTAGCTCATCTACTTGTCTTTTCATTTCACGGAAGATAAGAACTTTTTTAAATTCATCTTGTGAAAGTAGTTCATGCAGTACTTCGATGCGTTCACCCTTGTTGCGGATACGAACAACGTCTTGGTCTACACTGCCAGCTGTGTCTCTTGTTTTTACAGAAATGTTTACAGGATCTTTTAGAAACTGTGCACACAATGTACGAATAGCTGGTGGCATAGTAGCAGAGAAAAATAGAGCTTGTTTAGTAGGAAGCATCGCGCTTAGGATTTCTCTCATATCGTCGATAAATCCCATGTCTAGCATACGGTCTGCTTCATCTAGTACGATGTAACCGTAGTCTTTCATTTTAATTTTACCGCGTGTGATTAAATCTTTTACACGTCCTGGTGTACCAATAACGAAACTTACGCCGCGTTCCAGTTCCATCATTTGACGACGAATTGGCATACCACCAACACAAGAGATACTAAAGATCTTCATACCAAATGTAAATGCACGTAATTCTGCTTCGATTTGTTGAGCAAGTTCACGTGTTGGTGTTAACACCATTACCTTTTTAGTTTTGTCGAGTGATAGTTTGTGAATTAATGGCAATAAGAATGCTGCAGTTTTACCTGTACCAGTGTTAGCAATACCTATCATATCGCGACCTCCCAGTACTACTGGAATAGATTGGTCTTGAATTGGTGAAGGAGTCTTGTAACCCTTGTGAGTTAAGTTTTCTACAATTTTTGCATCCAAACCAAAGTCAGTAAAACCATGTGTTGGAACATAAGCTTCTACTACTTCTTCTTTTGCTTTGTTGATAAATAGGTTGTGGTCTATGCCGCCGCGAGACGATCTATTGCCACCGCCATTTTTAGGACGAGAGTTAAAACGGCCACGACTGCCGCCGCCATTTCCGCCTCCGCCACCAAAACGTGGTCTTGATGAAGAACCAGAAAAACGGTCTCCACCACTTCTTCCTTTGCTACCAAAAGAAGGCTTTGACGCATTCCCTGCGCCTCTTGGTTTATATGTATTCATATGTGTTTATTATTATGTCTTGCTAACTAACGATTATCATTGTTAACAAGTCATAACACGGGCCTAGACTTAAATGATATTCATCAGAATATATTGACTTCTAAAGAATAGCATGGAATCCGGGCTAAGTCAAGGAAACCTGTTTAGCCTTATCTATATGCACCAAAATAAACCCTTGCTAAAAAGGCTTTTTTCTGCTAGTATTTTATCTATCACATAGGCATTGGCCATGTATATATCGCGGGGTAGAGAAGAGGTATCTCACAAGGCTCATAACCTTGGGACCCGGGTTCGATTCCCGGCCCCGCAACAATCGAAATGTGACAGATTTCCAAATCTCACGTTCGAGTATGTCGACGTAGCTCAGTTGGTTAGAGCGTAGCACTCATAAAGCTAAGGTCGGAGGATCGTTCCCTCCCGTCGACACATGTCGCCGTTTACGTCGATATAATAAATGCAGTCGTAGCTCAACTGGTTAGAGCACCCGCCTGTCACGCGGGAGGTTGCGG
>CAZWBZ010000019.1:7967-9927 GCA_964632605.1 uncultured Candidatus Saccharibacteria bacterium | reverse complement strand
ACAACCGCCCCTGATACAACTTTGCGCACGTTGGCAGAGAAATGTACTTGCGGTAGGTTTTACAAGGTTTTGGTCTATTGTCCAACACCAAGTGTTCCGACCACAGGTATATATCCGGATGATTGGTACAAAGGTATTGTCACAACTTATGACAAAATCTGGCAACTCAACGCGAACAACGGAGATATTAGGCTTATTTCTTCTCTCATAACCCAATCCGACAAATCAATAAACGTCTTTAATATGAACACCGATCCAAAAGATGACTACCTCTTGTTTATGAACAAAGATGATCTTTCTTTGTGGTCATTAGATCTAAGTACGAACTAATTTATTTGAGCTAAGTTATTTGGTTGTACTAGTTGTACTAACGGTCTCACCGATATGTCTCTTTTTTATATATATCTCTTGGAAGAGGGTAAACAATGAGCTAACTGACCAATATATGGCGATAACCGACGCCGCCTGAGGGAAACTGGCTGGAATAATCCAGTAGACCGATACGAAAGCAACGACCGGAAGAGTAAATTTCATCTGTGAGTTTATTGAATCTGCCATCTGTGAAGCTGTATCGAGTTTTGCTCCAGATTTCTTTATTTTTTCTGAAATCTCTTTTTGTTGTCTAGCAGTTACAGAGAAGTTGAGTTGGAGATATTGAATAACGGCTGTTATGAGAGCCAAAACAAAGCTTTTGCCTGTTATGTCTAGACCAAAAAGTGTGTGGCTTACCTCAGGAACAGATATAAACGAGTATAGCAATTCTGGTTGTACTTCTGGAATAATTTTGTAAAAAACAGAGATGAGTGCAATAAGTATTGGCAACTGGATGATAAGCAGTAATACACTGGTAAATGGTTTAATTTTCTTTTCCCTATAAAGCTCCATTATTTTTAGAGCTTGTTCTTGTTTGTTGTTGGCATACTGGGTGCGGATTTGATTTGCCTCTGGTTCGACGCTTTTCATCCGCACCTGAGTGATAAGAGCCTTCTTTGAGAGAGGGAACAAGATGAGACGAATGAAACAAGTAAATATAATAACGGCCATACCCACATCTATACCTGGTATCAAGTTCATAATACCAACTAAACCGTTATAAAGGGGGAGAAATATAAATTGATTGTACATTTGGTTATTCTACTTCAAAAGACCCCCTTTTACAAAGATATCTTTTATAGCTTCGTTTATCTGCTGGTCGGAAGATTTGTTAATTGTTTCTTTCGGGCAAATGATGCATTGATGCTCATTTATTAGATTATTTACAAATAAAGTAATTTGATTGTATATTCTCCTACGAATTTCATTTCTTTTGACCGCCGATTTAGCAATCTCATGTGGGCTTATTACAGCAATCTTGGTATTACCGTCGGTTTTCAAGATACGCAACCAAAAAGGGGATTGTGGACAACCCTCCCTTTCTTTAGCACTTCTTCAAATTGCTTGGTAGAAAGCCTTTGTGAGTTTGGAAGCATGTTTGTGGCTCTGAAGCCAAAATGACTGTTAGCAAAACGCTTACACAGCAATACGCCTACGACCCTTGCTTCTTCGACGAGCAAGAGCTTTTCGACCACCAGGACTTTTCATTCTTACACGAAAACCGTGGGTCTTTGCTCTCTTTCTTTTCTTTGGTTGATAAGTAAATGACATGTACAACAATATACATCATTTAAAATAAATTTCAACCTCTCACATAGGTGACACCTCTGTAATACAGAGGTGTCACCTATGTGAGAGGTTATAAACAACTTATCAACATATTTTATATTTCTCCACAAGTTCTCAGAATTATAAACAGGTATATACTATATGCATGCAAGACTACTCAAAAATGTGGCAAACAGCTTTGATCGAAATTCAAACTGGTGTATCTCAAGCAAATTTTTCTACTTGGTTCAAAGAAACTAACATAATAAAAGAAGAGGAGGGAGTAGTTTATCTAGGGGTACCTAATTCTTTCACCCAA
>CAZWBZ010000019.1:5771-7957 GCA_964632605.1 uncultured Candidatus Saccharibacteria bacterium | reverse complement strand
GAATGGCTTCATAAAAAATTCCACAATTCAATCTTACGTATTTTGAGACAAATGAACGAACATGTTCGTGCTTTGGAATATATTATTATCAAAGAGGATGGTGCAAAAAGGGGAGACTCTTCCAAGAGAGCCTTTTCTACACCAACTATGTCTATGCCATTGCAAGATTTCTATATAAATAAAGAAGATAACCTCAACCCTCGTTACACTTTCGACAATTTCGTCATAGGCCCATTCAACGAGCTTGCTCATGCCGCTTCTCAAGCGGTCATAAAGAGTCCTGGTTTGATATACAACCCTCTTTTCGTATACGGCTCAACCGGAAGAGGTAAAACCCACCTTATCCAAGCAGTTGGCAACCAGATCAAAAAAACTTATCCGAATAAAAAAGTATTTTATCTGACTTCAGAGAAGTTTGGCTCGGAGTTCTTCGTCGCTATCCAAGAGGGCAAGGTTCAACCTTTCAAAGAAAAGTACCGCAAATACGATGTTATTATTATGGACGATGTACAGTTTTTCTCAAACAAAGAGAAATTTCAAGAGGAGCTATTCCATTTCTTCAACACTTTTCACGATACAGGCAGACAACTGATCTTCTCGTCAGATAGACATCCAAATGTTATTCCAGGCCTCGAAGATCGTCTGCGTGGCAGATTCAGTGTTGGGATGATAGTCGACATACCAGAACCAGACAATGAATCTAGAATTGCTATCGTAAAAACCAAATGTGCGGTTCATTCTATAACCGTGCCAGATGAAGCTATCGGTCTTATTACAGACGCGATTAGTGACAACATCCGAGAAATAGAGGGTATTATCAATGTAATAGCTTGTCAGACTCAGTTACGCAACAGAGAGTTGACCGTTAACGAAATCAAAAATCTACTCAAAAACAGCACCAAACCAAAGAAAACTGTAATGATAAAGGATGTTGTAAAAATTGTTTCGGATTTTTATAGCATTGATGAAGAAAGTATATACAACAAAACCCGCCGAAAAGAGGTTGTGCGTCCACGTCAGGTGATCATGTATATATTGCGAGAAGATTTTGGCGTTTCTTTCCCGTCGATAGGGGATAAGTTGGGAGGAAGAGATCATACCACCGTTATTCACTCCTATGAAAAAATAAAAGAGGGGGTAAAAGGTGATCCGGTTTTAAGCCAAGAGATAACACAGATCAGATCCATGTTGTAACTGTTAATAAAATTGTGGATAAGCTGTTCTCTTAATTTAATTACTGTGGTGATAACTTGGGGACAGTTGGTGAGTAAAATTTTACACATTATTTAAAAATTTATTTATAAAAAATTATTAACAGGTTAAATAATACGAGTAGATAAAATAGCCCATGTAATATAAGTAAATTAGCTATCAACATATCCACCCTTATAATAGTAATAAACTTATAAAAAATATGAAATTAGAACTAAATCTCAAAAAACTCAAAGATGCTATTTCTCTGATCGAAAGAGTTGCGGGAAAACATATGACCCTACCGGTTTTATCCTGTGTTTTGATTGAGGTAAAAAACAACACCGCTTTATTTAAAGCGACAAATTTGGATATCGGTATTGAAGTGTCTGTACCGGCAAAATCTAATGAAGATGGGGTGATGGCCGTACCTGCAAATATCATGTCTTCGTTTGTATCACAAATTGCCGGAGACAATCAGCTAATTAAAATGGACGATAGTTCGGGAAACCTTCTGATAACGACAGCAAAATCTAAAGGCACAATAAAAACACAAGCTTTCGATGATTTTCCATCCATTCCAAGAGTGGTTGAGGGAAAAGAGTTCAGTATTCCATCTGATGCATTTCTTAAGGGTCTAAAATCTGTTTGGTATAGTTCCTCGATTTCTAGTGTTAAACCAGAATTATCCAGCGTTTTTGTTTACAAAGACCAATCAGACTTAGTTTTTGTAGCAACAGACTCATTTAGATTGGCAGAAAAGAAAATTAAGATTCCAAGTACGGCAAATATAGGCGATATTTTAATTCCTTATAAAAATATTCCAGACATCTTACGAGTTTTGGAAAATATAAGCGGTAATGTGACGGTTTTAATTAATAAAAATCTAATTTCATTTACCTCTGGCGAAGTTTATTTGGTTTCGAGACTCATTGACGGGGTTTTTCCTGATTATAGACAAATAGTTCCAAAAAGTTTTATCACCGAAGTTGTTG
>CAZWBZ010000019.1:3335-5723 GCA_964632605.1 uncultured Candidatus Saccharibacteria bacterium | reverse complement strand
CTGACTGGGGATCCGATATAAATTAATTTTAATTACAAATATATAGCCGATAGTTTCCAGTCTATCGATGCTGACAGCCTCACCTTACAGTTTTCTGGTAATAACCGACCAATGGTTATAAAGCCCGTTTCGGGAGATCAAACCTTTATGTATTTGGCAATGCCAATGAATCGATAGTATTGTGTTGATAGAGGGTGTCATAATTATTACTAATAATGTTTGGAATATCTGGTTTTTTCAAAAATATTCAGAACGCTTTTACAAAAGAGGTTGTTTTACGTATGAATATAAAGGAGGTAATAAAAAAACATACCGGTGCAGAACTACCAATCGAAAACATATCCTGCAAAAACGGCGTTATAACTTTGAACAAAGTCAATTCAGCTGTTTTGTCTACTGTTTATATAAAAAAGAACAAAATTTTGGCGAGTCTTGCTGATCTGAATATTAAAATTACCGATATCAGGTAATTTGTTATAAATAAATTGTAGTTTCATAAACCAACAATATTCTCGAGCTATGATTGTTGGTGTTATTGTGTCATGAACTGAACACTGGCTTGACCGCGATTGTAGACAGAATCAAATAAAGTGATTGAAAGTGTATTGATTGTACTCAAATTACCAACGTCTGCAGGAACAAATGATATGTTGAGAGGGTTAGTTTCGTTTGTAAGTATATACTTACCATTTAGATAAACCTCAGTCTTTTTTGGTTGGAATTGGCCAGTGTATTGAATTTTGATTGAAAGAGTTTGGTTTGGATTGATAAGTGAGTTGGGTGTAGGGGATACAATAGTAATTTTTGGGGCTTTTTCTGGAGTGTGGACATCATCCTTTTCTGTTGGAATATTAAAACTATCTGTTTCTTTGAAGTCTGGATTTGTAATTTTCCATTCATCAAACCATTTTCTAACTCCATATTCCCAATATTCATACTGCGCGTCCTTTTTTGGATCAGATGGAATTGGTCCATTTGGATCGTTTTTATCTACCCAATGCAAAATTGTGTGTACACTATTGAATACATTTTCTTTTGTTGTTTCTTTTGGGGTGTATTCGGTGGCCAATTTTCCAGAGACGGTGTCAATTTTGTATGATTGTCCACCTTGCCAAATACCACGCATTACAGGTTTTGTATCAGTTTTTGGCGCCTGAGGTAATGGAAAGTCTTCTGGTGGAAAGTTTTTTGCAACCTGAGACATAAAAGCGCCCCATAATGGAGAAATGATAAGACCGGCAATGTTCTGGCTCATAGGACTATTGTTTTTAATGATGCGGCAACCACCGAGATCTACACTCGGTGTGTATCCAATAGCCCAAACATCACGATAGTCGTTTGTTGTACCGGTTTTTAGAGCAACAGTTCTACCAACACTATCCGCTATAGGCTTAAGGCTAGCTAACCGGACCTTGTTGTCGGTCAAAATGTTTGTTATTTTTCTGGAAATTTCAGGGTCTAACGCTTGAATAGGGCTCAGGTTGGCTTGTTCAAGTACGTTTCCTTTGTTGTCGGTAACCTGAAGTATTGATCTGGTTGGGTTTCTTGTGCCGTCGTTTGCAAAAACACCATATGCGCTGGTCATATCGAGCAAACTTACTTCTCCACCACCAAGAACAAGGGTTAGGCCATAACGGTTGGGGTCATTCAGACTATTTACACCAAGATCGTGTGCGGTTTGGATAGATTCGTTAATGCCTGCTAAATACAGAGCCTTAACCGCGGGTATGTTTCTTGATTGACCAAGCGCTTGGCGCACAGTCATAGGACCACTATATATTTTGTCAAATTCGCTAGGTGAATAACAAACTTTTTCTGGATCATCACTTTCTTTTTTTGGTTTTCCTTCTGGTGTGCAATACAAAGAAAATTCAGTTTTTACATCAAAAAGTACAGTCTCTGGCGTGTAGCCTTTTTTGAAGAGGGAAGCGTAGACGAAAGGTTTGAATGTTGATCCTGGTTGTCTTTTTGCCAAAGAAACATTGAAGTTTCCTTCAATAATTCTGCTGAAATAATCTATCGATCCAACCATTGTTAGGATGTCACCACTTTTTGGGTCGACTGCTATTATAGCGGCGTTGTTTGCATTGTAAGTTTCCGCTATCGTTGGGGCGAATTTTTCAATTACATCCTCTGCTTTTTGTTGCATGGTGTGATCTAGAGTAGTTATCACTTTGAGACCACCTTGCGAAACAACATCCTCACCGTATTTTTGAACCAAATAATCTCGAACGTACATCACAAAATGCGGAGCGCGAATATTCTCTGAATTTTTTGCTAAAAACTGAACTTTTTCGGCAATTGCCTTTTTATAATCATCCGCGGTCACCATCCCGAGGGAAAACATCTTTTGAAGAACCAATTTTTGTCTAGCATCGAGCGCGTCTC
>CAZWBZ010000019.1:1744-3325 GCA_964632605.1 uncultured Candidatus Saccharibacteria bacterium | reverse complement strand
TGTCCCGTAAGGGGAGTAGTAAGTTGGTGCTTTTGGGATGGCTGCTATATATGCAGATTGGGCCAAAGAAAGATCCTTGGCTGGTTTTCCAAAAAATGATTGACTTGCTTGTTCGACACCGTATATTGTTCCACCGTATGGAGACTCGTTGAGATATGTCTCCAATATCTGATCTTTTGTCATTATTCTTGTGAGCTTTATTGCCAAGATCCACTCTTTTATTTTTCTAGTTACGGTTTTGTCCGTAGTCAGAAGAGAGTTTTTTATGACTTGTTGAGTGATTGTAGATGCTCCCTGGCTATAGTTACCAGAAAGAAAGTTGGCAATTATTGCACGGAAAATAGAAGTTGGTTCTACGCCAATATTGTTATAAAAATTTGTATCTTCAATAGCTATAGTACCTTTTTGGATATAAGGTGAAATTGAGGAAAGTGGTACGGAAGTGGATTTGTTGTTTGTTCCAGTGTCGTAAAGAAGAATAGTTCCTGTTCGGTCGTAGATTTTTGTAGACTCAATAACTTTGCGATTTTGAAATGAGCTTAAATCGGGAATCTTGAGAGTCGCCACCCAAAGAGCTGAAAGACCAATGAAAATCAACACAAAAGACCCAAATAACAATATGGCAGATTTGATGTGATGAGCTTTACTCCTTCTTTTTGGGGCCATCAGAACCTAATTGTAGCAAAAAAACAAAGATAATAAAGTTTATAGCGAGTTTATTGTTCCCACTTATCACCAAACGGATTTAGTTCTTCATCGTCAAGGGAGATCTCTTCGCTCGCCGAATCTTCGTCTTCTAATGATACTGGCAACTCGTCGTCAATTTTTTCATCAATAATTGCGGCTGGTTCAAGAGCTGATTCCAAATCCACACCCTTTTTTGCTTTTGGTCCAACTACTTCTTCAGCATCATCGTTGGTTTCAATTTCTGTTTCTTGTTCAGGTGAAGCCTTCTCTTTTGTTTTTGATTTCTTTAAAGAAATTTTTTTCTTCTGAGCCATTCTATTGTATTTAAATAAATAATGTTTCTACTTTTTAACAAATCCTACCTTTTTTGCAAGAACGTTTTGTTGTGGATAAAGCAATTTAGCAGATTTTATTTTGTTTTGCACTAATCCTACGAGCGCTGTGGGTGAGGGCAACGGCGATGGCATCATATTCATCATCGAGAGAAATTTTTGTTGGAAGCTCTATAAGTAAATGAATCATTTTGATTATCCTTGTTTTGTCACTAGTACCGTCTCCTGTAAGAGATGATTTTATTTCAAGGGGTGTATACTCATATATTTCTAAACTCTTTTTTAGTGCCTCATATAAAATGATACCTCTGGCCTCGGCTACCCGCATGGCCGTCTTCTGATTTTTGGCAATAAAAAGTGATTCAAGAGCCATCTCTTGTGGTTTAAATTTTTCTATCACTTTTTTTATTTCTTGTCCTATTGTTTTGAAGCGACAATAAATGTCATCTTTTGATGAGGTCTCTATGCAGTTTGAATACAGTAGTTTTTCTTTGCCTTTAAGTGATTTTTCTAATACAGCTATACCCATTCTGCCATATCGTGGGTCAACACCGAGTATTCT
>CAZWBZ010000019.1:0-1734 GCA_964632605.1 uncultured Candidatus Saccharibacteria bacterium | reverse complement strand
TTGCCGTGTTAATGGCTGTGGAGATGACTGTGTTGATGGCCTTGAGTCTGTTTTTTTATTCTGCATTCGTGTAGACATCTTGGACATCATCGTTGTTTTCTAGATCGTCAACAAGTTTGGTTAAGATTTCAATATCGGCGTCTTCGAGCGGGGTGGTAGAAGTTGCGTTCCAACCCTCGTGTGTTTTTGTGAATGCCCACGAAGCACTACCGGGGGAGGCGAGTTCAAATCCATTGAGTGACAAAATATGCTTGATTTCTTGAGCAGTCTTATTTCTGTTGTCTGTAAGGGCGGATATTAAAATGGCTACACCACCTGGTCCGTATGTCTCGTAAACTATATTCTCCATCGCTGCACTGTTGTCTGTTGAGCCTTTTTTGACTGCGCGGTCGATGGTGTCATTTGGCATATTTTCTTTGCGAGCCTTTTCTATCGCTGCTGCTAGTCCAGGTGAAGATATATTGCCTTTTGCTGCTTTGGACTCCACCGTGATCAGTCTGACTAGTTTGCCAAATTGCTTGCTCTTTTGGGCGTCATTCTTTGCCTTGATGTGCTTTATTTTCGAATATTTATTGTGGCCTGACATAAAAATCTTAAATTTAAAATCTAAAAAATTAAATCTTTTTGATAATTAACGATACTGTAGCATTTTCGTAAGATATTTTCTATGATTTTCACATTTTGATAAAAACAAGGGCTCGCTTGTGGCGAGCCCTGATGAAGGGGAAGTTGGCGTGTCCTAGCAGGGGCCACCACCACCGGATGCGTGACCGCCCCATCGCCGGGCGTATGCAACCATTGGATTGCGCGGTGCGGAGATCCCAATGTTTTTCGTGCCACCGGTTCCTCCTGCAAGGAAGGTCCTGAAATCTTCAAGAACCTCGATATTTCCAAAGTCCACCCGACGAGGATCTGGGTCACTGTTCGCCCGAACCCCGAAGCCACTTTCCGGGTCCGGTTTGAGGGAGGCTTCCAAAAACTTCTGCGCACCGGACACGCTTGCGCCGCTGAAACGCAACAAGTGAGCCGTGCGATAGAAAACCAAAGTCCTCCAATTGTCCAGCGCCACGAGTTTGTTGTGAGAGGTTGAAACCATGACATCGATAGTCCCTTGGTTTAGGTTGTGTTTGAGACCACAATGGTCTTTGTCCGGTGATAGATTACTATAAATTATCTGTTTTGTCTAATTTCGCAACTATAAGGTCATTTTTACGATTTTCCTGGTGCCAGGAAAATGGGAAATTTTATCGATGTATAAAGTTTTTGAAACTTACAAGACGAAATTAATTGTTCTATAATGTATTTAATTAAAGCGTAGAGTAAGACTTGTATATTTATATGCAAACTAAAAACAGATATTGGTTAAGGGGTGGTTTATTCTTTGCAATTATTTTTATTGGATATGTTTTATTTTACTGGATTAGGGCATCAGTACTTTCTAATTGCATTCTCGAACCAATTCAAACCGTGGCCATGAATACAGACGGAACACAATGTCTCTATATTGATTATTTTAGCTTTTTGTCGTTGATATATTTTGGAGTTCCAGCAATCCTCGGGTTTATCTTTGGGGCTGTAGTCGGTGGTTTATTTAGTTTAATTAAAAAACAAATAAGCAGATAATCACAACAATTTCCCACTATCTTTGATCCCAATATGTTTGTAAGCCTTATCAGTCGCAATCCTACCTCTAGGTGTTCTTTCGAGTAGTCCTAGTTGGATCAAGTATGGTTC
>CAZWBZ010000018.1:0-10014 GCA_964632605.1 uncultured Candidatus Saccharibacteria bacterium | reverse complement strand
CCTTATCCACGCCGCCAGCGTTCATCCTGAGCTAGGATCAAACTCTTTTTAAAAGTAGCACTATTAAATAGTTACTACCTCATAAAGCGAGACAAAAGAAAGTCAATTCTAGTTGTCCCACTGGAAATTATCATTGGAATTATTATATTCGAATATTTGCACTTGTGTGATCTTTACCTACTTGGTACTCCTACCAAATAGATTGTTTAATATGATCTTAGTATAAAAATGTCAAAGTTCATTTTGGTCCTCCAAATCGGAGGTCAGGGACTAAATGAAAATGCCCTTATATAGGACATCACAAACTAGTCACTAGAGACAAGTATACTCATGGCGAGAAAAAAGTCAAGCATCTTTCCCCCTCCAAAAGAACTATGTAAAATAAGGGCTTTTTTCAAGGCTTTTAAAACTTGATTTTGATTTTGAAATTAGTCCGGAATTTAGCAGTAAAAATATTCCAAATTTATTTTAAAAAAATAATTTAGTACAACAACTTACTACTATATATAGTATTGCTCCCAAATTGGCAGCATATTTGCAAAATTAGGCACCCCATGCTACTATAGATCTTGTATGGAACTCGTTCGCGTTAGTTTGCCTTGGGCAATTCTTGGAATAGCTATTCTTATTGTCGTTACGACGCTTCTTCAGCATTCCGATGCAAGTTTGGGTAGTTCGTTTGGTGGAACCAGCGACAGCTCTCTTCATAGAACCCGCCGTGGATTTGAAAAATTTTTATTCATATTTACGATAGTTCTTGGCGTATTGTTCGCCGGACTTGTAGTACTTTCACTCGTCCTCAAAGCTAACTAACATATAATAGTAGCCTAATCATATAGGTGTACTAGGGCGATCTTCGTGCAATTGTTATAAATTGTAAGAATTTTAATTATATATGAAAGAATCGCGTTTTAAGCGTTTTAAGAAAAAGTGGCACGAACTTGAGTACGGCACACGAATCCTCTTTCAGTCTCTTAGTAAAAATCAAAAAAACCTAGTCATTGGGCTTGTCGCTGTTATGGCTTTAGCTGGACTATTTTTAGTAGTAAAAGCTCGAGGTTATTTATTATTGACTCGACCAATACCAGGAGGCGTCTGGACAGAAGGTATTGTGGGCTCTCCCCGCTTTATAAACCCAGTATTAGCTGTTAGTAACATCGACCGTGATCTTACATCTATAGTGCACGCTGGACTAATCCGAAGATTAGCTGATGGTACATATACAGGAGACATTGCTGACTCATACGAAATAGACAAAAGCGCATTGGTTTATACTTTTGTAATCAAAGATGATGCAGAATTCCAAGATGGAACACCTATTACATCTGACGATGTCTTATACACAATAGACAGAATCAAAGACCCAATAGAAAAAAGTCCTCATTCTGTTGAATGGCAAGGAGTCACAGCAAAAGCTGTAGACGAAAAAACAGTTACTTTTACACTGAAGCAACCTTTTTCTGACTTTTTAGATATTGCAACAATTGGGATAATACCTAAACATATTTATGGTAAATATTCTGCAGATGCTTTTACCCAAGCAAAGGAAAATATCGAAGCCATAGGCGCTGGTCCATATAAAATCACAAACATTAAAACAAAAAAGAATATGCCGACTTCTATTACTCTAGAAAGAAAGACTAATAGTTCAGAAAACGGATATATAGAAAAAATAGTTTTTAATTTTTATGATAACGAATCTGATGCAATGTCTGCATTAGAAAACGGAGACATTGACCATATTGGTAGTGTTACAGCAAAAGAAGCAAAATCTTTAGAAGAAAAAGGCTACAACGTGACTTTAGCTTCATTCCCTAGACTTTATGGTATTTTCTTTAATACAAAAGGTACAAGCATACTTCTTCAACCAAGAATTACCGAAGTCATTGCTAGTAGTATTAACAAAAAACAAATCATCGATTCAGTATTAGATGGTTTTGGAAACCAAATAGACGCTCCATTACCTACCGCTCTTGGCGGACGCGTTAATATGCAATACAAGCCGATAGATGTAGAAAAAACCTTAAAAGCTCAAGGCTGGGAAAAAGGTGAAGACGGTATTTGGGAAAAAACAATAACAAGTATCAAACCAGGTAGTAAAAAATCTGAAGAAAGCAAAGAAAAACTTTCTTTTGTTATTACAACATCTGATACCCCAGAGTTACGTTCAGGTGCCGAAGAAATAGCTGCAGAACTAAGAGAAAAAGGAATCCTAGCTAGCGTTGCATCATTTGATGGAACAACACTAGAAGAAAAAATCCGAACAAGAGACTACGAAGCATTGTATTACGGTATTCAAATCTCAAGAGAATCACAGGTTTATGCTTTCTGGCATTCATCCCAACGCGAACACCCAGGACTAAACATTTCTGGATACACAAACGCAAAGGCTGACTCTGCGCTAGAGAACCTGCAAACAGAAACAAATGATGACACTCGTATTGCTGAATGGAGAAAGTTTGTAAATGCTTTCTATACAGATATGCCAGCAGTATTTATATATTCACCATCATATGTATACGTTCACAAAGGTAATTTGCTGTTCAAAATGCCATTAGGTATTCACACTGCATCTGACCGCTTTATTAACATAAGAGACTGGTACCTGGAAACAGAAAAAGTATTGCCTTTCTTATACAAACAGAGTCATGATATCCAAAATGACAATCTTTAAATATTAAATATGCCAAATCAAAACACAAACGGGGAAAATCATAAGAAGAATCCCCAAAACAATTCTGGTACCCGAGTCTATAGAAAAGACGATGGTCAGAATACAAACAGTGGTGCACACCACGCAAAACGTAGAGTAACAATTACACCACCTTCACGTTTGCACCAAAATACATCATCTGCTCCAGCAAAAAAAGCACCAACTCATTCTGGCGAAAAGCCAAAACGTGGAGCACATGGACAAAACACTAAGAAACCTCTTGGTGCTAGTTACCAATTCTCTAAATTTGGTCGCAGTAAGAATGCAAATGTGCCTCGTTCTTTTTCTCAACCATCTCTTATTGAAAAATACACTTCTAAAAATAAGTTAGCTATCCTGCCACCTAAAGATGGAGATATTCGTATCATCCCACTAGGAGGAGTAGAAGAAATTGGTAAAAACATGACAGTTATTGAAATTGGTGACGATATCGTTATCATCGATGCTGGTATGCAATTCAAAACAGAAGAAACTCCTGGTGTAGACTATATTATTCCAAATACAACTTATCTAGAAGAAAGAAAAGACCGTATCCGCGGTATTGTTATTACTCATGGTCACCTTGACCACATAGGAGGTCTTTCTCTTGTAGCGTCTCGTATTGGTAACCCACCGATATATTCACGTCATCTAACAAACCTGCTTATCGAGAAAAGACATGGAGATTTCCCAGCACTGCCAAAACTAAATCTAATTGATGTAGAAAAAAATGAAGTAGTAACTTTGGGTAAGATGCGTGTTCGTACTTTTGGTGTTACTCATACTATCCCCGACTCTATGGGGGTCATAATAGAAACACCACATGGTCTAATCGTAAACCCTGGAGACTACAAACTAGGTCAAGATGTTCATGGTATTCCTGCTGAAAGTGAAGAAGAAGAATACAGTATCTTTGAAAAAGAAAAAGTCTTGCTTCTTTTTGCCGACTCTACAAACATCGAACGTGAAGGATTCTCTATTCCAGAGAAATACGCTCATGATGGACTAGAAAAAATAATCCGTTCTATTCAAGGACGTCTAATTATTTCAGCCTTTGGTTCACACATAACACGTTTGATTCACATCATTAAAATTGCAGAAGAACTAAACAAAAAAGTAGCACTAGAAGGAAGATCTATTAAAACAAACCTGGAAGTAGCTATTAATGCAGGGATATTGTCGCCTCAAAAAGGTACAATTATTTCTACAGAAGAAATCGTTAACTATCCAAAAGATCGTGTTATCGTACTGTCTACTGGAGCTCAAGGAGAAGAATTCTCTGCACTAATGCGCGCTAGTAACAAGACTCATAAGAGCTTTAAATTAGAACCTGGTGATACTATTGTGTTATCTGCATCTATTGTTCCAGGTAACGAGATTTCTGTTCAAAAATTGAAAGACAACCTGGCTCGCCAAGGTGTCAAAATAATTAACTACAATACAAACGAAGCAACAATTCACGCAACAGGACACGGAAACAAAGAAGATATTCGTTGGCTACACAAAAAACTAAATGAAAAATTCTTTATTCCTGTACACGGATGGCATTCATTTTTGCGCCAACACGCAGAACTTGCAATGGAAACAGGTATTCCAAAAGAAAACATTGTTGTACCCGATAACGGAAACATCATTGAAATAGTAGAAGGTGGAACCAAGATAGTTGTTCGCAAAGAAAAAGCACCATCAGCTACTATGATAGTAGATGGGCACAGTGTTGGAGATATGCACGATGTTGTAATACGCGACCGCCAAATGCTAGCTAGCGATGGTATGTTTGTATTAATTGCATCTGTAAATGCACGTTCTCGTAAACTGGTTAAATCCCCTGACATTATTTCTCGTGGTTTCGTATATCTAAAAGAAAACCAAGAACTGCTTCGTGATGTTCGTATTCTAATAAAGAAAACAATAGAAAATGGAACAACTCCATTAACAGAAAATTCTGTAGAAGCAATAAAAGAATCTTTAGGTGAACAAATCTCAAGAATTTTGTTCCAAAAGAGCGGTAAACGCCCTCTTGTAATACCAGTAGTAATTGCGCTTTAATATAGACATATGAATTTAAAGGATAAATACATTCGGTTACTGTATCTTTCTTACTTCTTCTTTATGTGGGGAGTTGGATTTACTGTGTATTCAAACTCTGCAGTTATTGAATCAGTAAACGGCAGAGAAAGTATTGGGTTAATTTATGGTATCTCTGCGGCATTGTCTTTGGTTTTTTCTACTTGGATAATACCTACAGTTATAAATAAATTAGGAAATAGAAAAGCTACAGGCTTGGCGCTATTCTTAACAATAGCTTCGACATTAGGTATCCGCTTTTTCGAAAGCCCAATATTTTTTGCAGTATCCTTTATTTTATTCTTAATGGCTCAAATATTGGTTTCTTTTAACTTTGATGTATTCTTTGAACACACAACAACAAAAGACAGCTCTATCCGTGGACGCGGTGCTGTAGTGGCACTGCAGCACGTTGGACGCATGCTAGGGCCAATACTTGCAGCGTATCTTACTGTGCAGTCTGGTATTAGAATACCTTATAATGTGTCACTGTTTCTTTTTGTTGTTACAGGTTTTATTTTGTACTTTGCAACAGCTAATTTTAAAGATAAAAATTATGGTCATGTTTCTATAATTAAATCTTATAAAAATGTTATCTCTCGCCCAGGAGTAAGAAAGCCTTTGATCTCTATGATTTTGCTTCAAACATTCTATGCTTTGATGGTCACCTTTGTACCTATTTATTTAGCAGATGTTCAAGGTATGGGTCTTGAATCTTTAGGGATAATCTTTACTATTATGCTATTTCCTTTTGTCGTATTTGCTTACCCTGTAGGTAAATACCTGGATGGCGGCGCTTCTTCACGAAGAGCAGCAAGATATGGTTTGCTTATAATGGCAGCAGCGACGCTGGCTTTTGCAGCAATAAAATCAAATTCATTAATCATTTGGGGTGTTGTACTATTCATGTCTAGAATTGGTGCGGTAATCTTAGAGACAACAGCCGAAGGTACATTCCTGCGCAGTATTAAAGAAGAAGAAACAGATCTTTTGGGTATCATGCGTGACATGCAACCTATTGGATACTTTTTAGCATCACTTATCTCAGTAATAGTCTTAGCATTAGGAAATATTAAAGATATATTCTATGTGGTGGGATTTATTTTAGTTCTAGGCATCATTACTACTCGTAAAAAGAAAATATATGCGAATCAATAAATATTTAAAAGACAAAGGTCTTTCAACTCGTCGCGGAGCAGACGAACTAATTAAAAAAGGTGCCATTACTGTAAACGGTAAAAAGGCAACTTTGGGTATGGAAGTCTACAGTGATGACGATATCGTAATTGCTGGCACTAAAGCTGGAGTCAGAGAAGAAAAGCTGTACTACATAGCTTACAACAAAGCTATTGGTATCCTAACAAACAAAGACGAAGCGTCTGGGAAAGACATTGTGTCTGTAACCAAATTTAAAGGCACTGATGGCCGTGACATAAAAGTCTTCCCTGTTGGAAGACTGGATAAAGATTCTCATGGGTTAATCTTAATGACTAACGATGGGCGTGTTACAGACAAATTGCTTTCACCAAGATTCCTGCACGAAAAAGAATACCTCGTAACAACAGATAGACCGTTTAACGATTTCTTTTTGCAAAGCATGGCTAATGGTATACGTATTGATGGCTCTGTAACAAGAAAAGCCGTTGTTACTCGTAATTCACCAAACAGTTTCTTTATTATTTTGACCGAAGGAAAGAAACGCCAAATCCGCAGAATGTGTGAAGCAATGCATATTGATGTGGTAGACCTACAAAGAATTAGAATAATGAATATAACTCTGGAAAAACTAAAGCCAGGAGAATATAGACATCTAACAATTGCAGAGAAAAAGACATTGCTTCAAGCATTGTACATCCCGGAAAAAGACACAATGACTATGGCAATAATGCCGGTTAAAGTAGCAAAACCAAAAGTAGAAAAACCTGTAGCAACAGTAATAAAAACTAAAAAAACAAACAACCTAAGAGCAACAAAAAACGCTAGACCGATGAAGTCTGCGCCAAGAAGAAAATCTAGATAATATTTTATAAAACACAAAACCCCGCATAGTGCGGGGTTTTGTTTATAGAAACTTAAACCCCCATTGAGCCAGAGCCTGCTGTCTTACTTTTTGCAAAGATAAGATACACAGCACTAAGACCAACAAGAATATAGACAAGCATTGAAAGAGTAGAACCCATTCCAAAGATAGTGTCCACAAGATTAAAATTTGCAGCCCCAATGAGACCCCAATTTAAACCTCCGACAATAACAAGGATGTAAGCCAACTTACCAATTGTACCCATATTTTTCATATAACAGATTGCGATAATTACATAATAATCGACCACAAGATTACCTAATTAATTATACCTGAATAACAATGTAAATAGATAGATGTAAAATATAAAACTGTTAATAAATAAAACCCCGCACCATGCGGGGTTTTATTTATTTTAAAATTAATTTTCTATTAGTCTTAGACTGTCTACATCGAACGATGTACCATATGTTAAGAATTGTGTAGAGAAATTAAATTTCATTGTTGTAGGCTTCATTGGATTTGCCCCTGTTTCAAATACAGGAAGTGTTGTTGTGCTATTCCCTGCAAATTTAATGACGACTCCACTACTAGTTCCTGACATTTCAAAAGGTTGAGGATAGTTTTCTTGCCAATATCTATTTGTAACAGATGCCAATGTTGCGCCGTTAGCATTTACCCAAAATGGCGCCGGATGAGTATACGCGCGATACAGCCTAATGATTACTTTACCTTGGTCATCTAAGATGTACATATATGCACCTTTGGGTGGGTTTGCTGCAACATCATAGTTAGCATCTAATGGCTGACTATTATTAAATCTCATATTCCCTGTAATTTTCCAAGACGTTGCGTTATCACTAACTGACAAATCTCTAGTTACATTATAGTTTTGTTTACCAGCACCGATTGAGCCGTAAGCCATAGACAGGTCTATATTTTGTTTTGTGTGATTATATACAGAAGTATTAACTTGCCATACATCATCACTACCAGTGAATTGATTTGTTTTTACATTACTTGCTGGATAACGAGACCAACCATTTGCGCCGTTAGGAAGCTGAGAATTAAACGGTAGCCCTGCCATTAAATCTATTCCCGGCAATGTTTTACTACCGTAACCGGTAACAGTAGTAGCCTGCTCTGCAATAGTATTTAGCCCAGAAATCTTCCAGCGGTGGAATCCTGCATGGTCACCCTCGTCTCCATGATACATGTAATAATCGTTACCTACTTTTACAAGATCAGTTGTTAAGGCGTTACCTGCCATTTCTTCTGCTGCGGTAAAATCATCTGGGTGTGTACCCTGAGATTCGGATCTGTTTGTACCAAATACACTGACAAGTAGTCCATTATCATAAACATGAGAATATTGGTTTGTTTGGCCTCCGTTATAAAATTCTCCATGGAATCCCCAAATAATACTTCTATCCACTACATCGATTTCGCTACCGCCAACACGAGTGCCGTTAGCTTTGTTTACATATCTACCGTCCAGTGGATATGGGCCGCTATAGTTATCATGCACAGCTTGAGCTGTTTTATAAGTATATTTATTGTCACCTAATTTAATACCGCCCAAATGGTACACTCCAGCATCAGTAGCACTAAGACCATCTTTAAATATTGTTATTACACCAGAAGAAGTTATAACTGGTTGTTGAATATAGTTACTTTCTGGATTCATTAATGGGTCAGTAGCAGTAACTGTGGGAATGGTTGCAATGTTTGTAGCAGTGCCCCAAACCGGATTGTTGTTTGTAAAACCAGTTAAGACTTGCTTTGTAATATAACCAGCAGTACCTACGCCGCCATTACCAGATTTTACAACCCTTAGCAATGACCCATCTGGCTGCAGTGTAAAGCTCTCGAATGCATTAAATTGTATTCCAGTGTACCTAACATTACCAGTAGCTGGAGCTTCGAATAATCTTGGATAACGCCATCCTGGATTAGTTGTATCATTCCATCCCATTATAAAGTAGGTTCGGCCATTAGATAAAGTCATCATATTAATAAATGTTTCGTCTATTCCTCCGCCATAATTATCTGTTGGGCCAGTAACACTGCCGAAACCTCTCTTCCAGTTTTTTACCAAAGTCCAAGAACCATTAGTAGGAGAAAGCGGTTTTGAATAGTCCACGCTAAATTCAAGCATTTTAGCCATAACACGTGTTGGGTTATTTTTATCAACTGCTCCTGCATAAGTAGCTGATAGCTGCATTATGTTATTTAGATAATTTCTATTTGCGTCAAAATGTTGTGCGCGATAGTTGCCTTGGTCTCCCAGCCAAAATGTTCCATCTGATTGGAAAGCAATGAAAGTTGTTCCATTTTTTAAATTAGAAAATGTGTCATTAAAATAGAATTTGTCATTTGCAACTGTTGGGTCATTAGCGTAACCGCCAGCTTGGCCAAGAGTCCAAGAAGCAGAACCAGTACTATTAGAAAAAGCTTTGACCTGCTGCGATGTAGAGCCATCAGGAACAGCTACTGTTAGATTATCAGGAGATACAGCAACCTCTAGCGGCTCTACTAAACCAGACAGAGAAAGTGTAGCGCTAGATAATGCTCCAGTACTAGAATTTACAGAATATTTAGAAACAGTATTAGTGCCAGATATCATCCATAAATTATCAGACCCATCTACAGCAAGAGCGCGCGGATTTGTGTATGTTAATGTTTGAACCAATGCTCCTGTAGTTTTGTTTAATACATGCAGTTCGTTTAACTTACCGTGAGATACAAACAAATAGTTACCTGTTTTTTGTACAGCAAGACCGGTGATTGTACCATTTGGATTTGTTAGATATGTATCAATTGCGCTGGCAACAGTACGTCCATAAGTCAGCGGCATTGAGACGCCGCTACTAAATGTAACATTACTATCGTCAGTAACTTTTGTAGCGCGAATAAAGTTTCTTTCTACGTTGTTAGAATCCAGTCCACCCCAGTAAACATTAGTACCGTCTGTAGCTACATGTGTTACTGCCATTTCAGAACCGTATGGATGTTGGTCGATAGAAGTCTTACCTGAATTAGGGCTTGTAGTATCAAAGCGGCTAAGCGATGTAGAACCTTCGTCATACCCTGCAGCATAAAAAGCTTTTGTGCCGGTTATAGCCATGTCTCCAATAGCGCCATAATACTGTCTAAATACATTACTACCTGTTTTAGGAATTGACGTATTCCCCACAACCCCTTCCCAAGTATAAGTCACATTGTTAGACAAGAC
>CAZWBZ010000017.1:0-10776 GCA_964632605.1 uncultured Candidatus Saccharibacteria bacterium | reverse complement strand
GAGGGGAATCGCCTGCTCAACTGGAGAATACTCAACCGTTCAATGCGGCAAAGACGGAATTGCTGTAACTACTGCCACACAAGCCTATTGGCAAGTAACCGAAGGCAGTGTGTTCGTGCAGCGAGTTGGCAACGATGTCTGGATGCATAAGGCGAAAGCTGCCGATGTGGGCAAGGCCTTGCGAATTGTTAATGGCGAAATCCAGGAGTCTTACTAATGCAATTCCGTCAACTCATCTGCCGTCACGAATGGCATCTCTTCGCCACGGATCGCCTGCAATGCCCGACGTTCCGAGTTGTGGGCAAAATCCACAAGTGCCGCAAGTGCAAAGCCATGAAACGCGAGACACGGACGCTGCCGCTAGGTGAGCGGCAGAGGACACCAGGGGCTAGGCCAGGGATGGCCGATTCCCCTGCGGTTGCAACTGTACAGCATCAGTGAACGGCTGAATCGTCAATCTTCTACCCATCTAACCGAGGTTAACATGAAACTGCAAAAGGGGGCCGAACTTCTTCCCAAGATGCAAAGGATAAAACTAGGCCAATGGCCTGAGATGAAGTACGACGCGAAACTGTCATTCCAAGGCATTGTCTGGTATCGGGTTCAGGGAGGCATGGGTGAACGTGGAGACCGGGAGGACTGGGTTGCTGACATTCCGGGAGTGTGTATCTCCATCCACGACTACTACTGGAATGGATCGAACTTCGGGCCAAGTTATAAGAGCTTTGAGGAATCAATGATTGGCGAACTGAAACGTGGATTCCGCAACCACAGTCACAGCGTCTATCAGTTGCGGAAGAAGTTGAGCGTTGCCGAAGAGTCTCTTGCACTGCTCAAGAACATCACCAGTCGCTTCAGTGAAGAAGCCGGGAAACCAATCAACGGAAACTGGCAATAACCCACAACAGCCCGCGAGGGCAGGAGGAAGAACGTGAAGCATAACCCAATGACACCAACGGTCTGCACAAAGTGTGCATGGACAGGGACAGTAGGCGAGTGTGCAGACAACTTCTGCCACCCAGCATGCCCCAAGTGCAACTATGCTGTTATGGTGTGTCCAATCATCAAAGTGGAGTTCATGAAGGAACTGGAGCAGTTGCTTAATCGGTACTCTGCCGAGGCCGATAGTAACACACCTGACTTCATTCTTGCTCACTATATCTCACGGTGCCTGAATGCATTCGTAGAGGCGACGGTTGCCCGGCATAACTGGTATGTGCCACCAAATCCAGTGAGCGAAAAGTAGAACACCGCCAAGGTGTTCGACGGGAATCATGGCTGAGAGAATGCAACATAAGTTTTGTTATGAGACGCACGTTCACCACTGAACAAGGAAACACAAATGCAACGTGAATGGTTCGAGAACTTTGACAACGTGCTTGGCCTCGCTCATTGGATGGCAGACCAAGGCGAGTTCGATGACTTCGACGCAATACTGTACTACTTCGGCAATCCGTGGAAGTACGAGCAGGAGTGGATGGAGTATCTCGAATGCCATTGCGGCAAACACGAACGCCAGAAGATGGAGGTAGAGCTGTGAGCAGCATCCAGGAGCGATATCGAAAGCGACGAGCGAAAGAACGCCGGGCCTATGCCAAGGCATCGAAAGAACTACGACGGCGAATTTACGCCAGAGCGAAACGATAACCACTAACCAAAGGAGACAGCAAATGGAACTGGGTGGATTAAAACCACGAAAACCGAAAGCCACGCAGCGGGGCCGGGCAAGGATTCTTGTCTTTGGCTCACCCAAGCAAGGGAAGTCGCATGGACTGTGCGGATTCAAAAACGCACTGTACATCGATACCGAGGGGGGGGCGTTGGAACCACAGTACCAGTCTCAGCTTGAGGCGTCAGGTTCGATGTATGTTGGCCCTGATGAGGGAAGCCAAAACCATGAAGGCATTCTTCAAGCGATGAAGGCTCTCGGAACCACCAAACACAAGTTCACCACCGTCATCTACGATTCACTGTCCAAACTATTTGATTCTCAAGTAGCTGCTGACACTGACCGCATGATTGACGCCAAGCGTGACATGGAAAAGACCTACGGAGCAGAGAAGAAAGGAGCTATTCGCTTCGTTCGCCGTCTGGTTCGCTGGGCTGACTTGCTCGACCTCAACTTGATCCTGGTGTGCCACGCCAAGGACAAGTGGGTGGATGGCAAGGTGGTTGATACCACATTTGATGGCTGGCCTAAGCTGGAGCATGAGCTTCACGTCGCCCTGAACGTAGTCAATCGCAAGGCCATCGTTACAGCCACGCGCTACCTGGAGTTCCCCAAGGGCGAATCGTTCGACTGGAACTACAAGGAGTTCATCAAGCGTTACGGTGCTGAATCTGTGGAGGCATCGGCTATTACCGTTCCGCTGGCAACGCCTGAACAAGTAGAGCAACTCACTGCTCTACTCAACGTCCGCAAAGACTCCGAAGAACTAACCGAGAAGTGGCTGAAAGCCGCTGACGCCGATTCATTCGCCGAAATGAAGGCGGAACACATCGCTAAGTGCATCGAATTCCTCACCAAACCCCAAACAGGAAAGGCTGCTTAACTATGGCTCTCACTTACGATCCGAAGGATGCCGTGACCGTGTTGCCCGAAGGCGAGTACAACGTCGTGCTGGAAAAGTACGAAGAGAAAATCAGCAAGAAGGGCAACGACATGATGGTGTTAACCTGGAAGGCGTTTCCTGCGGACAACAGGCCACCAGCATTCGTTACCGACTACATTGTATTCCCCAGCTTGACCTTTAAACTCAAGAAGCTGGCAAAGGCTATGGGCAAGATGGGCGAGTTTGAGGCGAAAACCTTCCAGCCAGAAGATTACGTTGGGGCTTCGGTCAAGGCATTCCTGAAGATCGACACACAGGAAGGCTTTGACGACAAGAACGCAATCGGTGACTACCTGCCACTGGCTGACGATGCTGTGCCGGCTGGTAAATTCGCACCGGCCAGCAAGAAGGACGAAGACATTCCCTTCTAGCAACCACGTCCCCGGCCTCGCCCCTGGGCCTTGCACCACTGTCTCCGGTGCAGAAGCAGGGGAACTTGGCAGGATATGGCACAGCGGAACAGGGTGATGCCCGTCAAAGCCGCTAGGCAGTTCACTTCATCAGTGCAATTGTCTCCAGGTTCGATTCCTGGGCCTGCCACTTATGCAAATCAACCCCCAAGGAGAAGACCGATGGCAACCAGTCGAAAACACGGAACGCTTTGCGGAAAGTATTTCATTAAGTTTTACTCCGACGAACGGGTAATGAAATATGCGGGGAAGATAACGCAACAAATAGGGGATGATTACTGGATTGTCTCCATACTTAACTTCCTGATAGGTGACTTTTCTTGCGAGAGGCTGTACAGCAATTCTTCGCTGGGCGGTGATGAATGCAACATTTACACAGATGAAGAGGCATGGGCCGAGGACATAAGGAATAACCTGGGGAGGAAGACATGAAATTCCTCTCCATCCGTCAGCCTTACTCCAGCCTCATCATCGCAGGCTTTAAGGCAATCGAGAACCGCGATTGGTCATCGCTGCCTCACTACCGTGGCCCGGTAGCTATCCACGCAGGCCTAAAGCGTGCCGACCTTGAAGCTAAGGAAATCCGGCGCGTGACGAAGGCCATCGGGCAACCAATCGACACGCTGCCGCACTACGGAGTCACTGGGGCCATCATCGGCGTAGCATGGCTGGCTGATGCCTGGTGGGTGTGGGATGTGCCGAAAGCCATCAAGCGAACGCAGCGGGCATTCATTTGCGGCGATGCGTGCCTGCACTTCAGCGAGGCCTGGGTGCTGCCGGAGCCTATTCCGATGAAGGGAAGGCTGGGCTTGGTGGAACTGCCGGAGAACATCGGGCGGTTGGTTTCTGCACAGTTTCGATTCGCTTAACAAGGAGGGCGATCATGAAAGAGAAACCCATTATCTTCACAGGTGAAAGCGTTCGTGCAATTCTGGAAGGCCGGAAGACGCAGACACGTCGAGTGGTGAAGTTAACAACCAATGGACTGGCCGACTTGCCTAATGGACGTGCGTCTCACTTACAGGATGGCGTGGGGTTGACATGGATTCCATTTGGCGGATCGCCCATCCTCCCCATGCCAAGTGGTCGTTACGAGGATTTCTGCCCGTGGTATCCGGGCCAGCGGCTGTGGGTGAAAGAAACCTACCGAATCCTTGAAACTGGCATGAATAATGGCAAGCCAGATTACAAGGCCGACGATCCATCAGCATGCGGTGAGGGGTTCATTCCGTTCAAGTCGCCACTGTTTATGAAACGCGCACACTCTCGCCTCATGCTGGAGGTAACGGCGGTTCGGGTGGAGCGGTTGCAGGGCATCAGCGAGGAAGACGCCAGTGCCGAGGGAATTGGAGGCATCCGTGATATGCAGTTTGCGGTGGCACTAGGGAATATCAACGCTGGTGCTTGCCGACTTAATTTCATTGACCACTGGGACAAGATCAACGGCAAGAAGTACTCATGGAAGGACAATCCCTGGGTGTGGGTGATTGAGTTCAAGAGAATCTAGCAGCCACTTCCGCAAACATTGCGGCCACCCTTCCAAGGAAGGTGCGGAGAAGGAACTTACACAGGAGGACGTATGAAAGCGATTTTCAACCGTGTGGAACTAGCGAAAGCGTTGGCGGCAGTCTGCCGGATCGTGCCGAGCCGAGTTGTCAAGCCCATCCTTGAATGTGCGCTCATCAGTGCCGATGGCATGATCGAGGCGACCGACATGGAAACCGTGTCGCTAAAGATTCAAGTCCCATCGCAACTCGCCGAATCTGGCAAATCAGCCATCCCAGCCAAACAACTGCGGGCCTTCCTTGATGCGTCCACCGGTGATGACGTGCACATTGAGGACGATCTGCAAAACTGCTTCGTCCGAACCACCAACGCCGAAAGCCAACCGGCAGTGCAAGACCCTGGAGCATATCCCACGTTCGCCGACGACAAGGCCAAGCACTTATTCACAATACAGTCGGATGTGTTCCTTCACGGCGTCAAGCTCACTCGCTCCATGATTGCGGACGAGTCGGCACGATACGCTCTGACGGGCTACTGCCTGGATTTAACTGCTGAACCGACCATCGTTACTACCGATGGTAAGGCGATGTCAGTCTTCCCGATGGGCTGCGAGTCTAAGCCCACGAAACTGCCTTGCGTAGTGCCAACCAAAGCCATTGACGCAGTATGTGCACTGGCTGGCGACGAAATCACTGTGAGCCAGGTTGACGTGAATAACCTTGTGTTCACTACGGGGAACGCTGTTATCAAGGCCAGGCTGGTAGAAGGGCGATTCCCCACTTGGCGGGATGTATTCCCCAAGAAATTCGCCAGCAGTGTCCCGTTGAACGTGGGGGCCACGGCGCATGCGGTCAAACTGGCTGCACTGTCCTGTGACGACAATAGCAAGGCAGTGAAGCTGTCGTTTGCCAACGGCGAATGCTCGATCACAGCGAACTCCGACAGCCGAGGCCGTGCTGCAGTGACGATGCCCGTGGCAGAGTGCGACGGCTTCAGCGTGATGTTCGACCATATCTACCTGCTCGAAATGCTGGCACGGTTGCCCGCTGATAGCGAACTTCGCCTGGATTACAACCAGCAGGCTTCGGTGTTCACGCACGACGCTGGACGGTTTGTCATTGTTCCGATTACGAAGGGAGAGTAGGGATGTACTCGCTACTCTCGCCAACAGTCGAAGGCTATCAACAGTTCCTTCGCATCAAACAACTACCCCGATACAAGTTCACCGGGAGGCTGGCATGGTTTCCTGATGAATACGCCAGCCGCATTGGTATCAAGCAAGTTTCCAAGCGGAAAGGCAAATACGCTGCCCCATCGTGGATGATGGATTATCAACGGGGTATCACTGAACTAGCGATCCGCAAGCAGAAGTTCTGTGTGTTTGCAGATTGTGGGATGGGCAAAACGCCAATCATGCTGGAGCATATCCGGTATGCCAACGAACAAACTGGCAAGCCAGGGTTGATTGTGTCGCCACTCATGGTGATCCAGCAGACCATTAGCGAGGCAGCGAAGTTCTATGGGGACAATTACGCAATCGAACAGGTTTCCGCCAAAGACCTGCCTGCATTTCTTGCCAAAGGGAATGGCATTGGCGTCACCAACTATGAGGCAATCAGGGATGAACTGGATGCCAGTCGGCTAGGATGCCTGTCTCTCGAT
Organism: uncultured Candidatus Saccharibacteria bacterium; assembly: GCA_964632605.1. Classification (GTDB taxonomy): domain Bacteria; phylum Patescibacteriota; class Minisyncoccia; order Phycocordibacterales; family UBA9973; genus 2-01-FULL-33-17. Next base: position 4,586 of record CAZWBZ010000017.1, on the reverse strand, counting down.
GAGTCTTCATTACTCAAGAGCCATTATGGCAAATGGGGAACGAAGCTTATCGAGATGGGGAAAGGAATCCCCTATAAACTTGCCTGCACCGGAACGCCTGCGCCCAATGATCGCATCGAATATGCCAATCATGCTGTGTTCATGGATGCATTCCCTACGGTCAACAGTTTCCTTGCGAAGTTCTTTATCAATAGAGGTGAGACTTCGGAGCGGTGGGAACTCAAGGCCCATGCCGTTAAAGCATTCTACCTTGCGTTGTCTGATTGGTCGATCTTCCTGGTGAACCCCGCCACTTACGGATGGAAGGATAACACGAAAGCACTGCCCCCCATCATTGTAAGCGTGGAAGAGGTGGGGCTGACCGAAGATCAGACGAACATCGCCAAGGGCTACAACAATAGCCTGTTCGCCGGGATGGAGGCGGGCGGAATCGTTAACCGTTCGCGTATGGGACAACTGGCGAAAGGTAAGTACAACGGCAAACGGGTTGACACGCTCAAGCCAGACTACATCGCCGACCTGTGCACCCGCCATGCAGATGAATCAATCATCATCTGGTGCAAGTACAACGACGAGCAAGATCGACTTGCTGAGTTGATGCCGAACGCAGGCAATATTGACGGCAGTACACCGGTTGAGAAACGCCAAGATATTGTGAGCAGGTTCCAGCGTGGTGAACTCAAGACCATCATTAGCAAGCCCAAGATCATGGGCTTTGGCTTGAACCTGCAAGCCTGTACTCGCATGGTCTTCAGCGGGCTGCATGACAGTTACGAGGAATACTATCAGGCTGTGAAGCGGGCGAACCGCTACGGATCAACGAAGCCGCTTCATGTCCATATCCCCGTGACCGAGTTGGAACGGCCTATGGTGGAAAACGTGCTGCGTAAAGCGGTCAACGTGCAGCAAGACACAGAGACGCAAGAGCGAATCTTTAAGGAGGCAGGGAATGCTGTTATCTGATAATCAATGGCACATCCATCATGGGGACTGCATCCCTCACATGATGGAAGGCATGCCGGAGCAGTCGGTTGATATGTCCGTGTTCTCGCCACCCTTCCCGGCCCTCTACAGTTACACCAGCGAAGCCTGCGACATCGGCAACAGTGAAGACCTGCGGCACGAAGCCAAGTTGCACTTTGGCTACTTCTACCGTGGGCTAAAGCGAGTGCTGAAGCCAGGCCGGGTGGCTGTCGTGCATGTGATGCAGATCCCCAGGCTTAAGCGGTCTGGTGAAGTGGGACTACACGATTTCCGTGGGCTGAACATCCGCTTGGGGGAACGTGCCGGGCTAGTGTACGAATACGATTGGCTGGTGCGCAAAAATCCACAAGCCCAGGCGATCCGTACGAAGTCGAGAGAGTTGCAATTCAGCGGGCTGGAATCTGACCGAGCGAAAAGCCGAGGAACATTGGGGGATTACCTCATTAAGTTCCGTGCGCCTGGAGTAAATGAAGTGCCGATCCAAGACGATGATGGCGAGCATCCACAGGTCAGCCGCAACGACTGGATCGACTGGGCGGAGTGCTGCTGGGGGGACATCAAGGAAACCGACACGCTCAACACTCGCAATGCCAAGGGCAGCGAAGACGTGAAGCATATTTGCCCGCTTCAATTGCCGGTTATTCGTCGGCTAGTGAAACTCTACAGCAATCCCGGTGAAATCGTGTTCAGCCCGTTCGCTGGCATCGCCAGCGAAGGTTATGAAGCGTTGAAATGCGGGCGACGTTTCTACGGGTGCGAGATCAAGGATGAATACATCCGTGAGGCCCGCAAAAACCTGACCAACGCCGAAAAGCAAAACGATAAGCAGCTCTTATTTCTTGAACTCGCGGAGGCCGTTGCATGACTTCCCAGAAGTCCCAAATCCTCGCCCTGCTCCGACAACGGGGCGGCACAGGACTCACCGCCCTGGAGGCGATGGAAAAAGCCGGAACGATGAGGCTTGCTGCCTACGTCAAGTTCCTCAAGGACGACGGCCACGCCATCGACTCAGAAATAATCACGGTGCCATCAGGAAAGCGGGTGGCACGGTATCGGCTCATCACCAACACGGAGGATTGTCCATGTTCATCATCTACGTCAGCATCCATTCCCGAAGCAGCAGATGCGCTGAGCACCGCAGCAGCGTAAGGCGGGACATACCCACGCCTGGAAGCATCGACCACCGCAAAAACGTCTTCGGGCGACTCAAGGAACATGACCTATGCCGACGCACGTACAAAAAGCCACCTGCCATGCCTGCGGAAAGCAAGTAGCAGTCAGTTTCGGGCGGCTCACGACACATGGGCCAGCCCGCAATGGCAATCCAGTATGCGAAGGAAGCAGGAAGCCAATCAGGGGGCAAGGACAATGGCCAAGCGTGGAACGCTAGAGCATCCGAAGAACCGACGCCTTGCACGCGCCTTAAAAACCAACCCAGGCACAACATTGGGCTTGCTCGAAACCATATGGCACCGGGCATCTCAATTCCACAGCAACGGCACCATGAGCAAACTTGACCTGGACGACGCCTTTGATGCTGGTGGCTGGCTTGCCAACTATACATCTGATGAACTCATTAAAGCCCTAACCAAGGAAGAGCATTGCTGGCTTGATTTACTGCCAGACGGTAATTTCTACATACACGACTGGCATTTACATTGCGACGACACCAATCATGCCAAGCTTTACCGGACTCTCACAACTTTCGGAAATGGACGTAAACCCTTGCCGCGTAAGGTATCTAAGGCAGAACAGGAATCATTAGAAACTGAGTGGCGTAATTTGGCAGCCGAAACGCCTCTGGCTGGCGGAATCCGGCAGCCAAATGCCTCACGGCTGGCGGAATCCGGCAGCCTGCCTTGCCCTTCCCTTCCCTTCCTAGCCTTGCCTAGCCCTCCCCTTCCCGCGAGCGGGGAAGGTGTGTGCGATTTTCCAGAGGAGGTAAGGCGGAAGGCGGAGGTGGTATACGCCAGTTATGGCAAGCGGCGATGGGGAAAGCTTTGGCGAGGTGACACTGCCAACGAACAGGCCCAGCGGGACTTACGGGAACTGTGCGGGAGGCTTCATGCGTTTTCCGATGCCGAATCCAAACTCATTGCGTATTTTGCGAACCCGCCGCCTGGGAGAATGCCCACTGAAAAGCTGTGGCACATTTTCCGGCATCTTGGGCTGGAACTAAAGCACGACAAACACAAACCACCAGAGCGGCCATCGCAGGTGTACAAAAACGTCACTGCTGAGCGGTTGGCGGCAACGATAGGGGTCACGGAATGAAATAAATCCACCCGTCCAAGTTCACAAGGAGGTGAGTATGCAAATCAGCTTGGACGTTCTATTTCAAATCGCCATCGACGAACTGTACCGTGCCAAACGGACGGGACAGATCGACGTGGAGGATTTGGTGCAAGATGCGGCAGTAGCAATCCTGGAACACACCCATGAGCTACCAATCGACTGCAAGCAAGAGGAGGAGCGGCTGGCGAAGCGCGTCATCAGGCGACTGGTGAAACGAGCCAGGAACAGTAAGGATGCTGGGGTAGGCGGGGACTTCGATCCGCACGTCGAAGATAGGGCTAGCGATGACGAAGACGAAGAGATCGACCTGGAAATCGAGATACGCGAAGGGCAAAGAGAACAAATTGAGCAAGGGGTGCGAACGATGGAACGCAGCCATGACGAAGAACTTCAGTTATTGGCCAAGGCCATCCGCCTTAAGTATCTACCGGATTGTGGCAAACCAGCCCTGCACAAGGCTAACCTAGCCAGGGCCTTGGGTGTCAAAAAGGGGCGGGCAGAATACCTCATCAAGTCAGGGATCGCCTGCATCCAGGCCATCGTGCAAGGGCGTCCACTACCGAACTGCTATCGCCCTCGCTCCAAAGAGGTCAATACTGAGCCTCTGCTTGCCGTGAGAGAGTTGCAGGGTACATTGCTACACGATATTCATGCGTGAGCGTAACCGGTGGACGCAAAACGCATAGGATGCCATTAGCGGGCTTGCAGTGACGCAATGGGAAATTGGTCAGGATGGGCGAGATCGTGGCAGGGTGGGCCTGCTGGGACTTTAACCGCAGCGAGAGAGGAATCCAATGAACGCTAAACAGTTTGCCGACAAATTGGCCAACCTAAAAGCCTGCACCGATGCCATCGGCTGGGCCAATGGAAAGACGCTGGTCGAGGCATGGGAGCAGTGTGACCGCAGCGACTGGATGTTATGGCTGTTGCGACGATCCAAAGTCAGTAAGAAGGTGGCTGTGGCTATTGCCTGTGACATCGCAGAGTCAGTAGTGCATCTGGCGACTTCGCCAGCGGCAGGTGAAGCGATACAGGCGGCACGGCAGTATATGGCTGGTGAGATCACGATTGAAGAGTTGCGTAAAAAGCGATCCGCCGACGCCGACGACGCCGCCTACGCCGCCGACGCCGCCGACGCCGCCGCCGACGCCGCCGACGCCGCCGCCTACGCCGCCGCCTACGCCGCCGCCTACGCCTACGCCGCCGCCTACGCCGCCGCCTACGCCGCCGACGCCGCCGCCGACGCCGCCGACGCCCCAGCCATGCGCAGACCATGTAGTCCGCCGCCCGCTGAAGGTCGGGAACAT
>CAZWBZ010000016.1:0-11976 GCA_964632605.1 uncultured Candidatus Saccharibacteria bacterium | reverse complement strand
TTCTCTTCCTCCAGGTACTGAGATGTTTCACTTCCCTGGGTTTGCATGTACAAAGTCTAGTCGTACATCATACCGGTTTACGGTATGGGGTTTCCCCATTCAGAAATCTTCGGATCAAAAGTTATTAGGCACTTCCCCGAAGCTTATCGCAGCCATATCACGTCTTTCATCGCTCATTAAATCCTAGGCATCCGCCGTATGCTCTTGGTTCCTATCAGGAACCATATACACCACTGTATATTTTCAATCCATCTGCCTCCTGGCATTTGGACTGCACGTAACTAATAAATTAATTACGCGATTTGTTATTTCTCTAATTTCATAAGCAGTTCTTCAACTATGTTGAGAGACTGCCCGGAATTGTTTACAGTAATTTTTTTTTACCTACATCTCGTGTGTGAAAAGACCCAGATTCGTGATGTCACGAATCGGAAAATCCACACGAGAATACTTGCATTGCTCTATGTAGTTGTCAAAGTTCATTTCCGTACCGATATGGATAAAAATAAAAACCGCTGATAGGCGGTGGCATTACTCCAAAATGAAGCAGTGTCCTTAACCGCGAGCCATTGGAAATTTATATCTTATAAACATATCGATGAGAGGAGTATATACGAACCCAATTTAAAAGTCAAGCCCCCTCTTGGGTATCCAAGAAGGGGCTAAAGACTGGCTATATAAATGGGTTAAAATCCCCTATTTTTAGCGGCGAGGGCGAAACTCTTCGCGAAGCTTTGTTAGCATATCGTGAGCAATCTCTTTGCCGCCGATTCCTATTGCAATAGCACCTCCAACAGCAAACATTCCAACTAGTCCAATAAGAACTATGTAAATAATTGTTGATGCAATACCTAATTCTGTTAATGCAATCAACGCTGCAAAAACCCAAATTACATATTTCACAAAAGAACCAAGTGTACGAGCAGATTTTACATTAGCTGCTCCTGCTGCTGTTGATACAGCACGTTGCATACCTTCAGCAATAACTGCTGCAACTACTAATACAAGTGCAGCAACAAAAACTTTTGGCAAGTAATCCATTGCAGCAGATTTTAATAGAGATGTAATTTCTGATAGACCAACTAGTTCAAGAGATGGTATCAAGAAAACTACTACAACAACCCAGCGAACAATTTCTCCGATAAATTTACCTGCAGAGAAATGAACCCCAGATCTTTCTAGTGCTCCTGTAACACCCGCTTGTTCGAAAAGATTTTCGAACTTTGATTTCTTAGATAATGACTGTATACCTCGTGACAAGATTCCAGCAAAAGCCCAACCTACACCAAATGTAATCAAGGCTAAAAGTAACTTTGGTAAAAAATCTATAGTACCAATTGTTACGCTTTGAAATGAGATCCGGAACACATCAGCCCAAGTGTTAATAACTTCCATAGGGATTAAATAAACTAAATAATACTACTAACATAATATCGACTATTAATAGATACATTATACCAATTTGGATCAAAAATTGCCCGCTAAATGCGGGCAATGGTGGATAACTAGTTTGGGTCTAACCTACAGTTCTACGGGTAGAGACAGATAGTGAATCTATTAGTCTCTCGTGGGGATAGTCTAAAACGTCAGCAATTAGCTTGTCGTACATATTCATTCGGTACAAGAAATCATCTGTATCAAAAGCAGCATAAGCTAATTCCCGGCCAATGTCGGCTTCTACTTCGCGCATAGCACGCTCTAGCTTTTTGGTCTCTACGTCTTTACCAACAACCAGTACATCTACACGAGAGTCCGGTGTACCAGTAAGAATACCTGAAATAATTAATAGTTTGATTTTACCGATTTGCTTAAAACGCTTAGCGATAGCTGGCTTGTCTATAGTCTGAGGCTGTAATAGCAAATCCCCTAAAGTCTGACGGTACGGGAAAGATGTATTTAGCATCACACCCTTGGTCTTTTTATTATTGCCGCTAGCAGTAGTAATAGTAGCCACCGTGTCTTTAATAAGATCAGCCTTGCGAAGCACAGAGATTTCTTTGCGAGCAGTAGAAAGAGAAACCTTGGCGCGAGAGACTAAATCTTTAACAGTAAATTTAGCTTCTGGGTTCATTAAGAAGTGGCGCATTAATTTAACTCTTGCCAGAGATCCGAACAATATTCCAAGACGTTCCATATAGCTAATAGATTACCATATATAGCTCCCCTGTTCCATAGTCCCAGGCCGGCTTTATACACAGGTAAAATAAAAACCCTGTCTTATTAAAAGACAGGGTTAAGAAGATAATTTTTAAATTTTATTAAGAAATAGTAGCGTTGACATTACTAATATTATTAGCAGGTCCATCAGCACAGTGATTAAAATAAAGAGATATTATTCTTTCGTATTCAGCAGTATGAGCAAAAGCATTAGCAGCATACTGGAATCTTTGCTTTATATTTGTAACCATTCCATTTTCAAACAAAGTCGTCAGAGTAGGAAAACTCTTATGACCGGCAAAAACAACTACATCTTTAAAATTTTTAGCAGCAGCACGAACTAAAGATACGCCTCCAATATCGATATGTTCAATAAATTCAGCCTGCCCCGCATTAACGTCATTTAAAATCTCCGCAAAAGGATACAGGTCAACAATTACCAAATCAATAAATGGGATACCGTGTGTTTCAATATCTTGAACATGTTTTGGGTTATCCCGAACAGAAAGAATTCCTCCAAAAACAATTGGGTGTAATGTCTTTACTCGTCCGTCTAAGATTTCAGGAAAACCAGTGAGATCAGAAACCAAAACCACTGGTATACCTAATTCCTGAATGAAGGAAGCCGTTTGGCCTGTAGAATAGATGGTTACTCCATTTGCATGAAGCATTTTTACAATTTCGACCAAGTCTTCTTTTTGGTGAGCCGAAACTAAAGCGGTTTTAATTTTTTTATCTTCCATAACAATATATTTTAATTATTTAAATTCTACAGTAAAACAGTATTTTGTCAAAAGCTGCTAAAAACAAAAAAGCGCCCCAAAATTAGGGGCGCACATTTAAAGTATAAGATAATTTAATTAGCTAGATGACTGATTTTTATTTTTTTCTTTATGAAACAAAACCATCTCTTTGACAAAACTAAACAAAGCTTCTTTGTCGTGACCTGTCATCATATATTTAACACTATCCTGGTTTGATATATAAAAATCGTCAACAACAAAATCTTTATAAGAAAAATATTTGTTTGTTAATACGCTAACATTGGTTTTAAAATACTTTGGACCAAGCTGCTCTAGCTCTTCTGAGTTAAGATCGCGAACCAAAAAATATTTCGCGGCGCACATGTTATTCATTCCAAATTCTCTAGTCGCCTGAAGATACAATCTTGCATTAACTCCAAGAGTACAACCTTCTTGGAATTTTAATTTAAAGAGGTCGCTCAATTGACCAAAAACCATATCAACTATTTTGCCGCGTCTTACGTTAACAGCAAAAATAGCAAGATCATTTACATGGCTTTTATGTAAAATCATATTAACGTAAAAAAGTATATCTTTGACAAGTTCTACGTCTTTTATGTCAGACTTTGTAGTAGGTCTCTCTCCTTTGATTAGACCTAATTCTTCTAGTTTAATGTTGTTTAATAATTCCATAATATTTTTTAAATTGATACTAAATTTAACCTATTTAATAAACGCTGTCAAAGCTAAATAAAACAGCGCTCATGTATAACATAAGCGCTGCATAATTTTGTTTATAAAAATTTTCGAACTTCTTCCATGGCAAGACTTACAAAATTATCACCCTGGATTAGTTTTAATTTAGGAACCAAATCTTTATTTAGTCCTAAAATAGTACCCAGGTTTTCTCTTTTGTTTGATAAAATTTTATTAGCCATAACAAAGCACTCAATTTTTTGATTACGTAAAATACCAAGAGAATAATCATCAATTGCTGGGCAAATAATACCGCTAATACTAATACCAGGCTTCCCGTCAAAAAGCTGATCCAGGTTCTGCCTCTTGATATCAAAATTGCATGAAATGATTGAACCGTGAGAAAATTTTAATCCCGTGAACTGCTGATCCTGATTACCTTGAAAGTAATTTATAGAAAAACCGTCTTCTTGCTGCAGACCAGAAAAAGCTACATTAAATTTGTGGTCTATTGAATTTTTCTCAAAAATCATAGAACTAAGTAAAACTAAATCTTTTAGCTTTCTTGCTAATTCAAGTTGACTACTTGGAATTTCCCCAGAGCGTGTTAGAAATTTATTAAAATCAGGACTACCTAAAATTAATAATCTTTTTTGTGATGTAAGCATAATGTTAATATTTTGAATTGATATTAAATTTAACTTATTTAAAAACCTATGTCAAAAAATAAAAAAGAACCCTGATAGAAAGGGTTCTTTTTTATTAAATACTTTTGATATTATTTTAGTTCTACAGTAGCACCTGCTTCGATCAAAGCTTTTTGAAGAGCTTCCGCTTCTTCTTTCTTTAGACCTTCTTTTACAGTTGCTGGAGCTCCGTCCACCATATCCTTTGCCTCTTTAAGACCAAGACCTAGGGCTTCTTTAACTACTTTCATAACTGCAATTTTTTGTTCTCCTGCTGCTGCAAGAACAACAGTGTAAGCTGACTTTTCTTCAGCTGCAGCGGCTGCTGGGCCTGCTGCTGCTGCCATAGCACCAGCTTTAACATCAAACTTTTCTTCTAGAACTTTTACAAGCTCGTGAAGATCAAGTACTGACATTCCTTCAATTTTACTAACGATATCAGCAAATTTTGCTGGAACCGCTACGTTTTTTGTTTCTTCCATAATAATTGTTACTTAGATTCTATTAGTTTTAGCCCTGTTTTTTTGCAATCTCACTTAGAGCTGTTGCAAATTTTTGTACTGGGGCAATGAGTACTGAAACAAGCTGTGTATATAGTACATCACGTCCTGGAATGGTCGCGATTGCCATCATTGCATCCTTGCCTAGGTATGTATTTTCATACACGCCACCAACAATAGATACTGCATCTTTATGAGTCTTTGAAAATTCAAATACTTCACGAGCTGCTGCAATTGGGTCTATACTAGATGCTATTCCGACTTGTCCACCAAGTTCTGGGTGATCTCCCGTAAATCCCATTTCTCCCATCACACGCTTTGCAAGCGTCTTTTTGATGACAGTATATGAAATACCAGAGTTCTGCAAAGAACGACGAAATTCGTTCGTATCTTTTACCTTGAACTTTGTGAATTCAACGAAAACAACACACTGCTTGCCTTTTAAAACTTCTGCCAAATTTGTAACTTGGGTTTGTTTTTGTGCAAGTGTAATTGCCATATTTAAATAAAATGAACCGCTAAATGCGGCTGTAGTCATCTTGAGATTACTCAAGATTCGACTTCGGTAGGTATTACAGCTAATTTAGCTCTCCTACTGTCTACAGCCAATAGACAGACTTTAGCACAGTATATATAAAAAGTAAAGAGAGCAGACAAACAAAGTTTGCTGCTCTCAGGACTACATATTATAAATCAGAAAAATCAGTTTATATTTAAATACCAAATATTATTTGGATTTTAGAAAAAGAACTTAAATGTTTTTTTGATACTAAACCCAATGCCAGGGGTAGCTGCCAAATTTGACAGCACCCCAAAGCAGTAGGAGCTAAGGGCTCAAAACTTAAGAAAGATGAACCATATCTTTGAAATATCAATTGTGTAGTAAATACACAAGTAGGGGCAGGTGGAAAACCTTGTACGCAATAAATGAAAAATCATACCACCTGCCTTTAACTACCTGTGTAACACACTACACTACATTTAAAAAATAATATATTTTACCCAAATATAGTACAGGCAGGATCAGCACACAAACCTACCTGTTACTATAATTTAGGGTTTTATCTTGGTAAACACCTAACCTCGACAAAACTATATCAAGACGAACTTGACCACACTATATAATATTAAGTTCTAATTGTCTAGTACCTAGCAAGTGCCCTTGGCTGCGCACCCTGCCCCAGTATTTACAGGCTTTAGCCCATTAGACGCTACGCTGGTTTGGTCGATAAAATACAAAGCCCCAATTCCAATAGCAATCATAAAAGTAAAACCTATAATAACCTTTAATGCGTGATTCATGTACAAATATTGTACCACACCCCTACCCTAATAAAAATCCCCGTAAACACGGGGATTTTTATCTAAGCGATGTTATTTATCCGATTCTTTTCTTTACTGCGTTTAATAAAGTATTGAATTATTTGAGTCAAAACAAGGACTAAAGTAAAAATCCCAAATGCGTACATAGCATACAAACCGCCCATATTAATATCGCAACCAATATGAGAACAAGGATTATTTTTTATAATATTATTTTCATAAAGAACATAACAAAGAACTGAAATGAATCCTAGCGTCCAAATTATATTTTTTACTTTTGAAAAAAACAGCCCGAGTAGAACCAAAGGGGTTATCACATAAAAAACGTCTAGACTATTAAAGTTGGAACCTAGATTATTTTTGAAATACAAATAAGCCAAAATGTTTACAATTATTAATATAATATTTAATTTTTTATTTTTCATAATTATCTATTTTTATTACTCTTATAATTCTTTTCTTTCTCGTGGTAAATTTTACACTTTTTATCCTTCTTGTCTTTAGGTTCTTTATCTGGTTTATGCTCTTTGCATTTTTTATCCTTATCTTTTAGTTTTTTATTATTCTCTTTATGGCAATTGTCATCATCTTCTTTATTCAAATCCTTTATCTTACCATTACTGCCTGCCTGTAAGTCTGGATTGCCGTCATTATTGGTATCTAATAAAATACTTACTATTGGTGTTTCTGGTAATAAATTTATAGTTGAGCTTAATAAATCAGTAGAAGGTAAATTGTTAAATGATTCATAGGTAGTGGCCGTGTCCCCCGTATATCTTTGCACGTCTAGTGTAAATTTTCCTGCATCATAACCATCTAATTTCAAAGTATAATTCTTATCGTCTAATCCTGTTATATATTTATCATCTCCGTATTCATTATACGACATATTTGGGATGTTTTCTTCTATAAATTTTACAACTTCCCCATTTAAATCTACATACACTGGGCCAGTGTGGCGCCCCTCTGCATCATAAATATGAATATCTACCGGTGAATGCATACCCACCGTAAACAGCTTTACACTGTCGAACAAATTTGGGTTATTAGGCATATAGTCATTTTGAACCACTACTTCATTTTTTATAATATTACCCATAATACTGGTAACAGGAGCTAGTCCTGAAATATCTTTATGCTCATGGTTTTGACCGGTATCATTATTATATTTATACAAATTTATATAGTATGTATCCCCCGCTAAATAGTTTGCGCTTTCTTTTACCACTGTACCGTCTCCTGCAAAAGTTTTTTTAATATTATACCCAACATAGTTTAAATTTTCTGCATTGGTTTTTTGTATATATTCTATTTGTTTTACTGTTGGCATTCCAGTGCCGACAATTTGGAAAACTTTTATAAAACTAGGAATATCATAATTATCCATACTATCGTGTAATTCCTTGGCACGATTTACAACAGCAGCTGGAGAGATATTCGGGTAATTTACATCTAAGAAACCTGCATCAGGTCTACCGTCTATTCCAGACAAAAAGCTTTTTAATTCTTCTCCTGTATTTATCTCACTGCCATATATATCAACCTGCGGCAAAATGTTGGATAAATTATTATTTAAAACAACAGGACTAACACCCACAACATTAAAGTATTTCTCAGACGAACTTAACGCATGCGCCGGTATCATATTTTCGGCTAAAGCACGGTTATACTTTTGAGGAGAAGCATATTTAAAACCATTATTAAATTTAATACCGTTTAAAACAGCGCTTGTTCCGTCAGGTGTTCCAACCTCTGGAACAGCTATCATGACGACTTTATCTACCAAAGCTTGGTCAGCAGGACTTAAAGACTGAATAAATCTTTTTGTTATTAGTCCGCCCATACTATGTGCCATTATTGTAACCTTGCCAGTATCCGAAATAGCTGCTTGCTGATGCAATACATCTATTAATTTACTATAACTGCCATCATTCATCTTTGTACCATTGTTTACTATATTGTCTAAATCTAGACGCCAATCATAAGGATACGCAGTGTATGATTTTATAACTTCAGTATCTTTTTGATTTTGTAAAAAATTCAAGGTATCTTTATAAATATCTTGATCATGGAATATATTTAAGTCTTCAACTGTATCAGGAACAATATTTGTTTTACTTATTACATCCTTTGTGTAAATTACACTATCTATACTTTGCCCGTTAGTATCTATATACATATCCGACAAATCACTATTCCAATTTGCTTCCCACAACTGGTCTTCTGTACCGTTATCTCTCTTTTTATACAATCTACTTCCTTCTATCCCCGGCAGGAAAATAACAGAAGAACAGCATTCTTTTACAGTTGGAATAGATGGATCAGTAGCTAAAAAAGGATTAAACAAAACATTAGACGGCACCATTGGGCCATCGGTCTTTGGCAATGTGTCTTCTATATATGGGCCGCTGGAATTACCCCAATAGTTATTTGTAGTATCTACGGTAATTGTTTTAGCAGGTGTATCAAAACTAAAAGGATACGCATCGGCCACAGCCCCAGTAAAAGAATTATTATTTATACTAACGTGTATTCCCGCTGGGTCAAAAGTATTATTTGACTGATCCAGCATTTGCAGTAAGCTATATTGCCCTACTGGGAATTTTAAATTTTTAATAGTTAAATTTGCAGGGTTTGCAGCAGTCGCACCTTCTACTAAAGACAAGTAGACCATTGTATTTATAATGGGGTTACCTATTTTTGTATAGTTAACGTTATCCAAAACTACATCTGTATCAGCCGCAGAATTTATAGAAATAGCAGAAGTACTACAACCAACATAATTTGTATTACTTATTAATACATTAGCCCCGGTAATAACAATAGTACAATTAGTACCGCTATTTATGTTTACATAATTTAAGTCTGCATTTACCTTATTTACAGCATCACCAAAAAGAAGCATACCGAAAACAGAACTATTTGGCCTAATACTTATCGGATTAGATTCAATACCATTTGCATTTAATTTACCATTAAAGAAAATTATAGACTGACCATCTCCTAAAACAATCTCCACCCCGGGTTCCACATTTACAGTAATGTCTTTAAAAACCCAAATTCCATTAGTGAAGATATAAGGTGACCCAGCAGCTGTTAAAGTATAAACGCCGCCATTAGATATGGCGGCATTTTCTAAATCTGTACTTGAACTAAAAGTAGTATCAGCAAAAGCAAGACTCGGCACAAATAAAATAGCTATTAATGCATTTATAGATAATATTAGTAGACGCTTCATATACCCTGATTATACCAACCCCCACCCCTTTGCCTATCTAATTTTACCCACTTTTCCACAGGCCATTAATTACCCTTCTAGCTAGGACCGCCCTGTCTAGACAGGGCGGTCCTAGCTAGGGATTTATTAGATAATTCAATAAAAAGTCTTTAAAAGATTTACTGGTTCTAAAATATTCTGGAAATGCTTCTTTGTTAATAATAGGTGTCTCTACCCTGTTAAAATTAAGATATTCTTTATAACTAGAATAGTTATAATTATCTAAAATAGACATAGCTTGGCTTGATATATCATTATTATTTTTAAGCATTTCTTCCCATCCAGTAATCCCTAAATCTAAAGGGTTTAAGTGTATATAGCCAAATAAATGCTTCATGTAAACATCTTCTGATATATTTTTGGATTTAAATCTACCACTAAACAAACTTCCTTTTCTGTCATTTCTAGCATTAAAATACATCGAGTACCCTGTACCTATTTTACCCATAAATTTACTAATTCCCCCAGACACCTCTTCTTTTAATAGAAGATGAAAATGATTTGGCATTAGACACCAAGCCCCAATAGAAACGAGTCTTTCCCCTCTTTCATGAATCAAAACTTGTTCATAAGACATTTTATGAAATCCTATTAAATTATCTAGTTTAATAGGAATAGAAGAATTGCAAATATAAAGTAGTATTATAAAACGTCGATAATCTTGAGAATCATTAAAAATAATTCTCTTATCTACTCCTCGATTGTAGACATGATAGTATTCACCAACAACAAATGGATCTTTGCGTTGCATAATAAAATTATATCATATGAAAAAACATTCTAACTAGGACCGCCCTGTCTAGACAGGGCGGTCCTAGCTAGGGATATTTGAGTTTATTAAGGATTAGATTATTAAAAAAATAAAAACAGGTGGCGCCCTATGGGCGCCACCTGTTTTTGTTTTGCTTTAGCTATTTAGCTAAATTATTTTTGGATTAGGATTGTAGCTACGTTTTGGCCAGTGCCGCAGTCCACAAGAATAGTCTTAGGAAGAGTACTGCTAGATAATGTAACTATTTTAAATCCATAAGCTGGCAAAGAAACAGCGCCATTTATGTTTATAGTGCGAGCTACGCCTGCACGGTTATCTAACATTATCTTTGTGCCATTCTTATAAGTAACGTTGTTTGGAGTAGCCTGACAAGCCTTGTCGAACTGTATACGACGGTCTTTATACGTTTCCAATGCTTGAGCATAAGACATACTAGCAGCTGCAGGTTTCTTGGCTGCTGCACCTTTTTCAGCCTCAATTGCATTTTGCTCTACTACTTCGTCCCCGATATTTGAGACTTCTAGTTTTGTCTTGTTATTACAACTAACAGCCCAAATAATAAGACCAATAGACAATATTCCAATAATCCCCCACGCCAGTTTTGCGTCTACCTTTTTAGTTAATTGTTCTTTCATCATTTGTTAACTATACCATAACGCAGCCTACAAAAACAAAAACACCCCGATTAAGGGGTGTTTTTGTTACGATTTTAAGTTTCGTTAAACTTAACCTAAGATAATCAGGCTATTCTAACATTAGTTAGAGATAGTAGATGTATCTGTTGGGTATCCGTAAAGTAGAGTAGCTGCAACAGCTGTTGAGTTAGCCCCAGCAACGTCGTAGTACTTTGTACTTGCAGCAGCTCCTAGCTTTGTTGAAAGTGATGTTGTATTAACAGCACCTGAAACAGTAGCAGCTGTAGCGTAAACACGGAATGTCTTACTTGTTCCAGCTGGAATCAAGTAACCACTAGCAGTAGCTTGGCCTGAAGCACAACCTGCTGTAGCAGTGTCGAAACAAACGATACCAGTAGCAGAACCGCCAGCAGTAACACCAAATGATGCGTTTGTTGTAGCGATTGTAGCACCTGAAGTATCTTTAACAACGATGTTGTCCGCTGCAGCAGCGATAGTAGCAACACCTGTTGAGTTTACCAATAGAGCAATTTGTGACAATTTAATGTCTCCATGAGTTGCATCTGCAGATACTGTTACTTCAGCAAGTTTTACAGAACCGTTAAGTAGTGTGTCACTTGAATCAGCAACAGTAAATGTTGGGATTTGTCCAACAAGAGTCATAGTAGGAGCCGCTACAGAAACAGTTGCTGTTGCTGTAAGGTTTCCACTTGTTGACTTGATTGTTGTAAGTGTTAGAGCAGATGTTGTTGTAAATGAAGTTAGACCATTTGTACCTACTTCTGGGTATGATACGAATACATCTACGTTTACACCTGAACCACCGTTTGGAACAGCAATGTTAAGACCTGTTAGGTATGCTGTACCAGCAACTACTGGAGCAGATACTGAACCAACTTTAACATATGTAGCTGATGTAGAAGACGCAACTGTGAATGTAAGTTCAGAAATTGTTGAACTAGCATTTGCAGAAGAGAAGTTGTAAACAGCTTTTGAACCATCAGCAGAACCACCGTTAGCAGCAGCAATCAAACGTGCTGTTGTTGAAGATGATGAAGTTACTGTTGGTGTTCCTAGAGTACCAGTACGGAATGCAATAGTTTGACCAACTGTAGCTGAACTAGTTGCAGATACGTTACTTGTTGAACCGATTGATGTAACTGTTAGAGTTGGAATAACTGTAGCAG
>CAZWBZ010000015.1:5145-12535 GCA_964632605.1 uncultured Candidatus Saccharibacteria bacterium | reverse complement strand
TGTAAAAAATATTTTACGGTTCATATGTAGTGTTGATTTGATCTATAATATAACACAAATAAATATAAAGTCAAAAATAAGATTTTATCTTAATGTGTCTTTATTCTGTTATAATTATCTTATGACTAAATTAAGAGATCCTTTGATTCATGCCAGTTTTGAAACTGTTGGCGGTAACTCTAAACTAAATTGGCTACGTGCGGCTGTTTTGGGTGCTAATGATGGTATTGTTTCCGTTTCTGCAGTTATTGTTGGTGTGGCTGGGGCATCCAGTGATACTGGCTATATCTTAACTGCCGGAGTTGCAGCACTTGTTGCGGGGGCATTGTCTATGGCAGTAGGAGAATTCGTCTCTGTTAGTTCTCAGCGTGATACAGAAAAAGCTTTGATAGCTAAAGAAAAATATGAACTAGAAAACATGCCTGAAAGCGAGCTTGAAGAATTGGTAACTATTTACCAAGCTAAAGGCTTGTCTCGCGAAACAGCAGAAATAGTAGCAAAAGAATTAACCCACAAGGATGCTTTTGCTGCGCATCTTGATGCAGAATTAGGCATAGACCCTAATGATCTTACTAATCCTTGGCATGCAGCATACGCATCGGGTTTAGCGTTTCTTAGTGGAGCAATAGTTCCTATTATTGCGATATTGGTTTTTCCTGCAAGATTTCATATACAGGCAACTTTTCTTGCGGTAGTAATTGTTCTTATTCTTACAGGAGCTCTTAGCGCTCGCGCTGGCGGTGCAAATAAAACCATTGCAATACTTCGTGTGCTTTTGGGTGGAATACTAGCTATGGTTATAACTTTTGGTATTGGTAAACTGTTTGGTGTTGTAGGTATATAGTTTTTTAGGTACAGGGTATAACTAATTGCTACTAAAACCTGGATATGGGATTATTAGTATGAGATGAATCTACCGGTAGGGTAGAGGTGTTTTATTTTAATAGTTAATGAAGGCCTAAAAACCTTTTTATAATTTTTGCTATGAGAAAAATATTTAGTAAACTAATGCTCCTTGCACTGTTTGTTATGCCAATGGCATTTGCATCAGCTGCAACGACTTGGAACACAACAGGAAACTATGTGTTCACTTTTAATTATTTAGGTTCTGACTACGCTCATGATGTTTCATTGGTTCAGTCAGGTTCAGACAACTTAACAGGTAATGGTGGTAATCCTGCTGGTGGTTCCCATGTGTATACTTGGGTCCTAGACTCAGGAACTGTTTCTGGGAATGTTGTTGATTTTTATGCACACTATACAGCTTCAGCTGATGCTGTATCACCATTAACTACAATGCATGTTATGGGCTCTGTTGCATTAAATGGAACAATGTCTGGTACGTGGACTGATAATTATCAAAACGGTAATAGATCTGGAACATGGAGGTCTACTACTGGCAATGCGGTTATTAAGACTTCTAGTACTGTGTTTATTTCAGGAAATACTTCTACTGGTGAAAACCAACCAGGTTGGTTGTTTAATCGCGATGTAACCACATCGACTCCTTTTGAGTTTAATACAGCTTCATCAAGTGTCGGTACAGGTAGTTTATATGTAAAACCAATTGGAATAAACGCCTCAGATAAATTTGTTGCAGAGAATTTTATAAATTCTCCAATTTCAGACGTTAATGCTATTTCTTATGATTTTAAAATCGGTAGTGGTGGAACAGCAGCAAGTGCTAATCAATTTTATATGAACGTATACGCTAATTTTGGGGTTTCAGATGATCTGAAATACTATGACTGTAGATACAATGTCGTCCCAACTATTGGCTCAACTTCTGGATTTACAACTGTAACTTTTGATCCTACTCAGTCATATCCTGTTGCAACTCGTGGAGGTTTAACACCTTCTCCTTTTGCTTGTCCTTCTATTCCAGCTGATATGAATCTACTTAGTGCAGGTTCAAATATTCGCATGTTTCAATTAAATGTGGGAGATACTTCAGCTTCAGATGTTGGACTAGATGGTTATCTTGATAAAGTTGTAGTTAGTAAGGTTTACGATAGCACAACTTTCAATTTCGATCCTATCCCTGTTGTTGTTATAAAGACTCCAACAAACGAAAAACAATGTAAAAAAGATGGCTGGAAGAATCTTACAGATGAAAACGGTAAACCTTTTAAAAACCAAGGTCAATGTGTTAGTTGGGTAGAACACCAAAAAGACCATGATGATGATCATGATAACGAACACAAAGGTAAAGATAAAAAACACGAAGACGATGACAAAGATCATGATAAAAACGATAAAAAAGATAACAACAAAAAAGATCGTTAATCTTTAATAAAAATACCCGAGAAATCGGGTGTTTTTATTTTATTTGCTAAATAAAAAATATATGGTATAGTAATAAAAAATAAATATTAAAATATGACTAGAACAGCAAAAACTGGAATTGCTTCGCTTGATCGAATCAGCCAAAAAGCCTTAAGAGATTTTCCTGTAAAATTAAAATCCATTGGGTTTAGAAAAAGAACAACGAAAGAGATTTTGGATGAATTTCTAAAACTAGGCGGTAAAATGCCGGATCGCGCCAACGGTGAAAACGTACTGCAAGATCAATGGATATACGTTTCCCAGACAGGTTACGATATTATTATTTTGACAGGTCTGGTTCGGGGTAATTACTCTGACAAAGGTAGTACTTGGGTAATAATAAGAAATAACAATTTAAAAAGGCTTTGGCAGGTTGAATGCTACCATGTAACTCTTTTTTCTTTGTTAGGAAAACTTTTTGCTTACGCTCATCTTGCTCAAAACATTACTAATGGTAAACCTTTTGGTTTTGAACTTTCGGAGAATAAGAAAAACAGAACCTTTCATTGGGTTTCAAAAGAAAAGTCTTATAAAATGAATTTTCGTCTATACCTTACTAGTCTTAGCAAGGAAGACAAAGTAATTGTTATCCGCAGTGAATATCAGCGCAATTATTACTGGAAGGGATCAAAAGGCGTTATTAAAAAAAGACAAAGAGAAATCAATAGTACTTGGCTTAAATAACAATTTAATTAATTTAATCAGCCCGTGGAAATTCCACGGGCTTTTAATTTCCCCAAAGGTGGTATAATGGTTTATATGCCACATAATGCACACCCTAAAAAAGTTTTTACTATCATTGCAATAATTTCCGTAATTATTGTTTCTATTTGGTTTTATTTAAATAATAAAAATATAAAACCAGTTTCCAACGTTGTACCAAGCGCTGCTTATATTCAGCAAAATACAAAATTGGAAGCAAAATATATTAGTACACCTGATACTGTTTGGCCGCCCAAAGTTAACACAGCAAAAGGCAAATTTGAATGTAATGAAACAGGCAGCGAAGTCCAGTCCGGAGGCAAAACTGTAAAAAAGATAATAGACGGTAAGACATATTGTGTTACTGGTACCAGCGAAGGCGCTGCAGGTAGTACTTATACTACATATAGTTATTCTACTTTGATAAATGGCAAGATTGCCAGTATATCTTTTGTTTTAAGATTTACTCAATGTATGAATTACCCTGATCAAGAGCAAGCAGAATGTCTAACCGAGAGAAAAATGTTTGACCCAGACGGTTTAGCTAACGCTGTCATTGAAAACGCTCGTTTATAGGGGTTGCTCGCTTAATCTTTGATATTGTGGTATAGTTGTAATGTATAAAGGATACAAGGTGAAGTCGAAGCTCCTCACGAAAGTGCTAATTAAAGAAATTATATGAAGGGAACAATCAAGACTCTTACAGATAAAGGATTTGGATTTATTGCTCGCGAAGGCGAAACAAAAGATCTATTCTTTCACTCAAAGGGACTAGTTGGTGTTACTTACGAAGAATTACAAGAAGGTGATGAAGTCACTTTTGAAGTAACAGAAAACGAAAAAGGACTATCTGCTATAAACGTAGAGCGCGCGTAAGCTCGCATATAACAAAAACCATAAGCTATTAGCTTATGGTTTTTGTTATATGTATAATACATTTATATGGCTTTTAAGAAGAACTACATTATAAAAACCAAAGTTTGGCGTTGGCCAGGGGATGGAGGTTGGCATTTTGTAAATTTAGGTAATGAATTATCTACTAAAATTAGAGATGTTTATACAAAAGGCTTTGTAAAGATAGAAGCCAAAGTTGGCAAAACGGTTTGGAATACATCTCTTTTCCCTCATAAAAAAGCAGGGTATTTATTGTGTTTAAATAAGCAAATTCGTAAAAAAGAAGACATCTACGAAGGAGACGAGGTTAAGATAAGCTTTACGATAAAGTAAGCTGTACTTTTATGGCAAATAGTGCTATTATATTTTTATATGGCAAAAAGAGCAGCAACAAACACAAAAAATAAAACTAGTCGTTCTCGCAAGACAGCAAAACGTCTTGCTACAAAGCACGCAATGCTTGCTGAGAAAAAGGCAAATTACAAAGGAAAAAAGTAATTACTCTGATTAGTAAAAATCCCCATTTATGTGGGGATTTTGCTATAATAGGGGTATGGAATTTACTAAAAAGGATTTAATTGTTTCGGTGCTATTTGTCTTTATAATTTTTGCTATTTTTTACTTTAAAAGTAGTCCTCAAAAAAGCCCAGAGACAGAAATGCCTACTATTCCTGAATATACCCAAAAGGATAACCTGGAATCAGAAGCTGTAGAAAAATATCTAAGAGATAATATAAAAACTATTGCTACTAATTCTCCTGTACTTGGCGGCAGCTGGTATGTTGTTTCAACCACTGTAGATCCTAATACTGGCGGCGGTAGTATAGTTTACGAAGATGGACATATCCAGTCCAACGCTAAATTTAACTACACTTTTGCAATGGGCAGTGTAACAATAACTAATTTTGAAATAATAAAATAATATGAAAAAAGTTGTTATTACTGGCGGTGCTGGATTTATTGGTACGATGCTTAGCAAGGAATTATTAAGTAAAGGCTACAGCGTTGTTTGTTTGGATAAAAAACCTTCTCGCATCAAAGACCAAAATTTAAAATCAATTGAGATTGATTTAATAAACGAAGAGATAAACCCGGATATTATTAATGGTAGTTATGCTGTTATCAATTTAGCGGGCGCTCCTATCTTTGGTAGATTTACAGACAAATACCAAGATTTAATAGTAGATTCCAGACTAAAGACTACAAATGCATTAGCTAACGCTATAACACTGTCTACGCATAAACCAGATGTATTTGTTAGCGCTTCGGCTATTGGGTACTATGGTAATACCGAAAACGAGATAGTAAAAGAAGATGCTGCCGCTGGAGATGGTTTTTTGTCTCATCTTTGCCGCGACTGGGAAAATATGGCAACAGGTTTAGAAGAGCACGGCCTGCGTGTTGTAGTTTTGCGCACAGCATATGTTTTGGGTCAGGGCGGCTTGCTTGGCACACTGGTTCCTTTGTTTAAAAAAAGAATTGGCGGCTATTTTGGAAACGGAAAACAAATGATGCCTTTTGTCTCTGCAGAAGATTTAGTAAGCATGTATATCCATGCTATTGAAAATACTGCAATGTCTGGTGCGTACAATACATCTGTAATGCATGCTACCCAAAAAGATTTTATGAAAATAATTGCTAAAAATGTAGGAACAAAATTTGTTTGGCGTATTCCTAAGATATTTGGGTACTTATTGTATTTGTCTTTTGTTAATGCACTAACCGAAGGAGTAGAACTGGACAGTAATAAAATAATTAAAACCGGCTTTAAATTTAAAGACACAAATTTAGAAAAACTTATAAAAGATATTTATGAAGAAAATTACCGTTAATGACAAAATGCAGCATGGCTACAGCTATGAATTAGTCGAGCCTATAGGAAAAAACTTTGCTAAAGATTTCAAACCAATGCTAACGCCAAAACAAATGCTGGCTATGGGTGTGTTTGGCGGGGTGTATATGCGCGACTGCACAGATGAATTTCCAAAAGATTGGTTCACTGATGCTAAGTTTGCTACCGGTAAAAGAGATAAGAAATTAAATTATTTTGGGGTTAATGCGTCGCTTAGTTTAAAAGAATGGGAAAAGAACGGGTGGATTTATCGGGATGACCCCCGCGGCTGGTTTCAATGGTATTGCCGTTACTATATGGGCCGCAGAATACCAGGAGAAGACGAAAGACAAATAAAACGCCATGTAAATATGCGCCGTCATGTTATGGCAGTTATAAATAATTGCCGGCCAGGAGACGTAAATTGCCGCCCAAGGCAGCGCCAGGCACTGCTCCACTGGGCATATGACAGCAGTAAATTTTAGGTTATAATGGCCGTATATGAAGATACACATCGCTACAGACCATGCTGGATTCGAAATGAAGGAATTCTTAAAGACCGAACTTGCGAGTATGGGTCACAGTGTTACTGACCATGGGGCTTACAAGCTAGACGAACTAGACGATTACCCAGAATTTGTTACGCCTTGCGCACTTGCTGTGTCACAAGATGATATGAGTATGGGAATAGTTTTGGGCGGGTCAGGCCAGGGTGAAGCAATGTGTGCTAACCGTGTACATGGTATATATGCAGGGGTATATTACGGCGGGTCTACAGAAGTTGTAGAGCTTTTCCGTCAGCATAATAATGCAAATATAATTTCTCTTGCTGCAAGATATCTTACTAACGAAGAAGCAATAGCTGCTATAAAAGTTTTCTTAGAAACTAATTTTACTCATGAAGAGCGCCATATGCGCCGTCTTCTTAGTTACTAAATATATGGCAGAAATAATTCCGGCAATAATGCCTCAATCTTTTAGAGATTTAGAAAAAAAAGTAGAACAAGTTTTAACAGCGGCACGCATAGTGCAGCTGGATTTAATGGACGGTAAATTTACCAATGGTAAAACTTGGCCAATGAATGATTTAGAAGGTTATAGTTGGAAAGATATCTTAGGCGAAGTTTATGGTATGCCGCACTGGGAAGCCATGGAATACGAGCTGGATTTAATGATAAACGATGTTCCTAAATATTTTAGCGATTTGGTTTTGATTGGTCCAAAACGTATTATTTTTCATTTTCCTACAGGTCCTGCAAAAATAAATGAACTTAAAAAGTTTATTACTGATTTGGATATGTATTACAAATACGAAATAGAAATTGGTATTGCATATGAAAATGGTACAAATACTCAAGACATTTTAGATATAAAAGATGAGATCAAATTTGTGCAGTGTATGGGAATAGACCATGTTGGTGTCCAAGGTGCAAATTTTGATAAAACTGTATTTGAAAGAATAGAATGGGTAAAAACTAATTTACCAGATTATCCAATTTCCGTTGATGGCGGCGTAAATTTGGATACTATAAAATCACTAGTAGATGCAGGGGTGACAAGACTTGTTGCTGGCAGCGCAGTTTACAATGCAGAGACTCCATCTTTTGCAATTCACGATTTAAAAGAAGCCATAGCATA
>CAZWBZ010000015.1:0-5045 GCA_964632605.1 uncultured Candidatus Saccharibacteria bacterium | reverse complement strand
AAATGGGAATCTTTTAATTGGCATGTTCAAGAAATAGACGGGCATAATTTTGAAATGATAGAAGATGCTATGGGCATAGCCAAAGCTACTTTTGATAAACCATCTGTAATAATTGCTAAGACTATTCCAGGTAAAGGCGTAGTTGAATTCGAACGTGACTACCACTGGCACGGCAAAGCTCCTAATAAAGAAGAAGCAAATATGGCACTAAAAGAATTGCGTACTCTTGGCGGTAAAATTAAAAGTGAACACGAATAATATGCTGAATTCAGATTTAAATTTAAATACAAAAATGTTCGACCAAGATGTCGAGCAAGTTCCAATACGTAAAGGTTTTGGGCAGGGTTTACTTTCTGCAGGAGAAGCCGACAAAAACGTTGTAGCGTTGTGTGCTGACTTGACCGAGTCTACAACTATGAATATTTTTAAAGATAAATTCCCGGAACGCTTTGTAGAAATTGGCGTTGCAGAGCAAAACTTGGCATCAGTGGCATCTGGCATGGCGGCAATGGGTAAGATCCCTTTTATATCTTCATATGCAATGTTTTCTCCTGGTAGAAACTGGGAACAAATTCGTACAACAATATGTTACAACGATAGACCAGTAAAAATTGCTGGCTCGCACGCTGGCGTATCAGTAGGTCCAGACGGAGGTACACACCAAGCCATAGAAGATATTGCTATAACACGCGTTATTCCAAACATGGTTGTTATTTCACCAGTGGATTCTATCCAGGCGCGTTTGGCAACTATTGCTACAGCCAAAGTAAAAGACCCAACTTATATTCGTCTTGCTCGTGAAAAGACCCCTGTAATAACTACAGAGAATACTCCATTTGTTATAGGTAAAGCTTATACATACTGGCAGGGCAATAATGCTACTGTTGGAATTATTGCTACAGGCGCATTAACTCATAAAGCTATGGTCGCTGCCGCAGAATTAGAAAAGGAAAATATCTTTGTTACAGTGCTAGCTTTGCCAACTATAAAGCCGCTTGATAATGAATCTGTAATAAACTTAGCTAAATCCGTAAAAGCAATTGTTACAGTAGAAGAGCATCAAATTGCTGGCGGAATGGGTAGTGCAGTAGCAGAATGTCTTGCGCAAAACCACCCAACTAAAATTAGTTTTATTGGAGTAAAAGATAAATTTGGACAATCCGGTACACCAGAAGAATTAATAGAGCATTATGGTATGGGCGTAAAAGATATCATAAAAGCAGTAAAAGATTTACAATAAAAAATCCCCTTAGCGGGGATTTTTTATTTTAGATTTCTGTGACTTTATAATTCTCTGGAGCATTTTTTAGATATTCTTCTATCTTTTCTTTAGATAGCAAACCTTCGCGCGCTCCAACATATTGCACAACAGACATAGAATTAATCGGTCCATATAGCAGGGCATCTTTTAATTCCATACCACTGCCAATCATAGCTGTAATAGTAGAACTGGTTGCGTCTCCAGCTCCTGTACGGTCTACAGGGGGCTTTGGGTCTGGGTACATTGGCAAACTGTAAACGTTTTGTCCGTCAGATGCTGTTAGTCCATTTGGTCCGTCAGTGATAACACTAATCTTTGGGCCAAGAGCTCTGATGCCAGTGTGTAATTCTTTTATGTCAGTAGAATTTGATTTAAGAATTTGCTGTGCTTCTTCTTTGTTACAGAAAAATATTTCTGTTTTTGCGTAAACATCTTTTAATACTTCGGTTCCAACTTTTATTTGAAATGTTCCTGGTTGAAAAGCTAATTTTATATTTGGGTTTTCATTTAGCCATGTTGCGATATCATGATGAAATTGCAGCGCATGTTCACCAATAGATGAGAAATAAACCCAATCTATTTTTGTATCAGTTCCTGGTAATTTGTAATCAAAAGGAGCGTGCTTGATTAAAATAGTTCTCTCTGGTCCATAGCGCAGTACATAGTGGTAGTTAGTAGGGTAGCGGCTATCTTTGTAGATAAATTCTGTAGATACTTTTTCTGTTTCTAGCGTAGCGCGGGCGTCTTCTCCAAATCTATCGTCACCAGTAGCTGACACAAGTCCAGCTGATAACCCAAGACGAGCTGCAGAACATGCTGCGTTAGCACTGTTACCAACAGCGCGGATTTCCATAACACTTTCGTATGGTACTTTTTGTCCAAATTTTACGCACAGTTCACAGTCAGCATTATTAATATTGCAGTGTACTGCAGCGTCTTTTAGCTCTATAAAAGCGTCAGTTACCATGTCTCCGATGGCCAGAAATTGAATATTTTTTTCCATGGGTCCAGTATATCATGGCCTATATTGGTTGTGCTATAATTCAAAGTATGAAGACATTACGCGAATATATACACGATGCAGGCGAAAAAGGCGTTGCTATCGGACATTTTAACATTTCTAATTTAGAAGCACTGCACGGTATTTATAATGCTGCTAAAAAATTAGACCTTCCTATTATCATTGGCGTATCCGAAGGCGAAGAGAAATTTGCTGGCCGCGAAGAAGTTGCCGCATTGGTTAAAACAATTCGCGAAAGAGACAGTTACCCAATATTTCTAAATGCAGACCATCACGCCAGTTTTGAAAGTGTAAAAGCTTGTATCGATGCTGGTTTTGATATGGTTATTATGGACGGCGCAAAGCTGCCAATGGATGAAAATATTGCTGTGGTAAAGCAATGCGTAGACTACGCGCATGAATACAATAAAATCCATGGCACAGACGTAATGGTAGAAGCAGAGCTGGGTTACATTGGGTCAGGGTCTGACATAAAAGATTCTATTCCCGAAGGCGCTGGCGTATTAACTAAACCCGAAGATGCTAAAGCGTTTGTTGATGCTACAGGAATAGATATATTTGCTCCATCTGTTGGGTCAATCCACGGTCTTATAAAATCTGGTAAGCCGCATATAGATGCCGAACTTGTAAAACAAATTAAAGACACTGTAAAAATCCCATTGGTTTTGCATGGAGGATCAGGACTACGTGACGAAGATTTTACTAATGCCATCAAAGCTGGGATAAACATCGTACACATTAATTCTGAGATCCGTTTAGCTTTTAGAGAAAAAGTAGAAGAAACGCTGGAAGCAAATCCAAACGAAATAGCCCCAGCAAAAATTTTAACTCCTGCTGTAGATGCAATAGAAGCGGTAGTGGAATCAAGACTAAAATTGTTTAATCACATTGCATAAATAGTATGGAATTTATAGAAGAAATAAAAAAAGTCATAAAAGGGGACGTAGACAATTCTCCGGAAATGATCGACTCTCATTCTCGCGACGCATCACTACTAGAAGTTGTGCCAGAGCTTGTTGTGTTTCCTAAAGACTCAGTTGACGTACAAAGTTTAGTTAAATTTGTAAACACTTGGAATACAAATCATGCCGAGCATAAATTACATATTACAGCGCGCTCTGCTGGTACATGTATGTCTGGGGGTTCAATCAATACTTCTATAATAATGGACTTTACTAGATACATGAATAAAATTATCGAGGTAACCGATGATTATGGAATTGTCGAGCCAGGATGTTACTACCGCGATTTTGAAATAGCTACATTAAAGCGTAACCGTATTATGCCAGCATACACTGCTAGTAAAATGATTTGTGCTGTTGGCGGTATGGTGGGTAATAACAGCGCCGGAGAAAAAACAATTAAATACGGCAAGGTAGAAAACTACACAATGGAACTGGATGTGGTTCTTTCTGATGGGTCTTTAATTACTGTAGTACCGCTTAGCAAAGAACAGCTTGAAGAAAAAACAAAGTTAAATAATTTAGAAGGCAAGATTTATAAAGAACTAAAAAATTTAATAGACAGTAATTGGGATAAAATAGTAGCGGCAAAACCAGACGTTTCTAAAAATTCTGCCGGATATTATTTATGGAATGTTTACAATAAAGAAACTGGTGTATTTGATTTGTGTCGTCTTATTGTTGGGTCCCAAGGAACACTGGGTATCGTTACAAAACTAAAATGGAAAATAGTACCAGTAGAGCCCTACAGTAGTCTCTTGGCTATTTTTATGCCAGACCTTTCAAGACTGGGTGATATCGTGGCAGAGATAGTTCCTTTTAAACCAGAAAGTATAGAAAGCTATGACGACTATAGTATGAAATTAGCTATTCGTTTTTGGGCTGACTTTATAAAACAAATGGGGTTCTTAAAAGCAGTAAGGCTTGGTTTGTCTTTCTTGCCGGAAACTATGATGATGTTAAAAGGCGGAGTTCCTAAATTAATCCTGCTTGTAGAATGCGGCGGCCATAATGAGAATGATGTAAAAAACCAACTTCAAACTATAAAAGAAAAGGTAACTCATTATGGCTACGAAATGCGCGTTGCTAGTAATAGTAGAGAAGCCGAAAAATATTGGAAGATTCGCCGCGAATCTTTTAACATGCTACGTAAACATGTAAAAGGTCTTCGTACCGCGCCTTTTATAGATGATATTTGCGTAAAGCCAGAATATCTTCCAGAATTTATGCCAAAGCTAGAAAAAATTCTAAAAGAATATAAATTAATTTATACAATTGCTGGTCATGCTGGTAATGGTAATTTCCACATTATTCCACTGATGGATTTGGATTCACCATTTGGTGCGGACATGATATTGGAGATTTCAGACAAAGTTTATACTCTTGTAAAAGAATACAAAGGCAGTATTACAGCCGAGCATAATGACGGTATTATTCGTACACCTTATTTGCCACAAATGTTTGGAGAAGAAGTTGTAGAATTATTCCAAAAAACAAAAAATATCTTTGATCCTGTAAACATTTTAAACCCTGGTAAAAAAGTAGGTGGCAGTAAAGAATTTATTCGCACACACGTAGCCAAATCTCACGGAATACATCCCCACACTTCTTAAATAAATCAAATTGTATTTTGTTGCGATTATTCATATAATACATACATATGAATAATAAAGCATATCTTTCTTTACTATTAATATTTGCATTGATAATCCCAATGACAAATATTAATGCTCAAACTGCTCCTACTACCGCCTGCGCCTCCATTGGTCTCAACCGCGTCCTAAAACTCGGTATGACCGGA
>CAZWBZ010000014.1:0-15138 GCA_964632605.1 uncultured Candidatus Saccharibacteria bacterium | reverse complement strand
GGGTTGCCGAATGTTGGGAAATCGACATTGTTTAATGCGTTAACCAAAAAAAGCGTCCCTGCGGAAAACTATCCTTTTTGTACTATCGACCCATCAGTGGGCGTAGTTCCAGTGCCAGATGAACGTCTAAATCTATTGGGCGTGTTTTCTCTGTCTGTAAAAACTTTGCCAGCAGTGGTGGAATTCGTAGACATTGCTGGGCTAGTAGAAGGAGCTAGTAAAGGCGAAGGCTTGGGAAATAAATTCTTGTCTCATATTCGCGAAGTAGATGCGATACTGCACCTGGTAAGACTGTTCCCAATATCAAACCTGGGTAAAGACGGCAAAGAATTGGCCGGCGGGGAAATGCAGCACGTATATACAGATTTCAACCCATCTCGCGACATGTCTGTAATAAACATGGAACTATGTTTAGCTGACTTGGAAACAGTTACCAAAAGACGCGGTAACGTCGCTAAAGACGCATCACGCGGGGTAAAAGAAGCTGTGGTGGAACTTAGCGCAATAGAAAAGGTTTTGGCACTGCTAGAGCAAAGCTTGCCTGCACGCCGCGCAGACCTGGATGAATTTGAATACAAAGCTATCAAGCAATTGGGGCTAATTACGCTAAAGCCAATGCTGTACGGGCTAAATACACGCGCAGGGGCTAATAATCTAAACCATAGTGCACCAGAGATATATAACGAGCTATTAGCTGAAATACAGGACCAGCGCGCTGGATTTGTATTGTTTGATGCAAAGATAGAAGAAGAACTAAAAGATTTTGACGGTGCAGAGAAAGAAGAAATGCGCGCAGAATTTGGCGGGGAATCTGGCGACGGTATTACCGACCTTATTCGCGCATCTTACAGCTTGCTGGGACTGGAGACATATTTTACAACAGGCGAAACCGAAACAAGAGCTTGGACAATAGAAAAAGGCAGCACAGCGCCAGTTGCAGGTATGGCTATACATACAGACTTTAGAGATAAATTTATCCGCGCCGAAGTAGTGTACTGGAAAGATTTACTAGAAGCTGGTTCATACGGCGAAGCTAGATCAAAAGGTAAGCTAATGACAGTAGGTAAAGACTATATCGTAAAGGATGGGGATGTGATTGAATTTAAAGTTTAATACCGTAGGTGCTATAAATTTAAAGGCAATCATCCAGCGAAGGCCCCACAAAGGCCGTAGTCGGGTAGATAGAGTTCAAGGTTTAATAAAATAAAAAACCGATTTACTTAATTGTAAATCGGTTTTTGCTTGTTTTTGTTTTAGATAACTAATATGCAAGTATTTTACTTACCAAAGCATCTGTGGATTCCAAGGTAAAGCCTTTTGTTTCGCTTAGGTCTGCGCCTTTTTCGCGCAGGATAGTGTTGTGCTTGTATAAAGTACAAAAGGCAATAATTTTAATTTTGGCATTTTTTAAGATGGGTATGAGTTCGTCACCCATAAATTTTCCATCTCCCCACAAGACGTAGTCCAGCAGTGCAAAATTAAATTCTTCTCTTTCGCATAATTCAGCTAATTCGGATTCCAGTTCTTTTTTAACTCCGGATTTGGGTTCGAATATTGTTACCGATAAATTAAAATCTTTACATTCTTTTATAAAATTTTTAATTGGAAGAGTATTTGGCTCATCGTCAATTATTAATATTTTCATGTAAACGTTTTTATTCTTTTGGTAAGATTCAAGAGGGACTCTTTTTACCCATTCTATATAGGCATTAAGCTGGTCTTCAAAGAAAAATATCCTTAAGTTCGAATCAGTTGGCCAATCAAAACTAGTATCTTCGAAATATTCTTCTCCAGAGAAAACATTATTGCTCTTATGCAGAATTATCTTTTTTCCTTGTGCTATAGGCAAATGATATTCTCTATAATCAGGGTCACAGCCTTCCTTGGCTTTTTCAGTGAACCCGCTTTGCAGAAGGAAATCACGGGTTAAAACTTTTCTCTCTTCGCTGTCTTGTAGGAATTTTATATCTCCCCAGTGCACATTGCCTAATACGCTTGTGTGTTTTCTTATTTCTCTCGAAAGAGAAAGCCATTTTTCTTTATCCATATTTTTAAAAATTTATTTTTATAACTATATCATTATATTTAGATATGTCAAATACATTAAGTATTAGCATTTTTGCTATAATAACTATATGAATGATTTAACTAAACAAAAATGTGTGCCGTGTGAAGGCGGGGATTTTCCAGCCTTAAACCAAGTAGAAGCCGAAGCAATGCTAGGTAATGACGCTGTGCATGACTGGACACTGTCATACGACGCAA
This sequence comes from uncultured Candidatus Saccharibacteria bacterium, assembly GCA_964632605.1. GTDB lineage: Bacteria > Patescibacteriota > Minisyncoccia > Phycocordibacterales > UBA9973 > 2-01-FULL-33-17. The sequence continues at coordinate 12,873 of CAZWBZ010000014.1, read as the reverse complement.
AAAGCATTAGTCAAAAATTTATCTTTGCGGATTTTAAGCATGCGCTAGAATTTGTAAACAAAGTTGGCGCAATTGCCGAAGATGAAGGCCACCACCCAGACATAAACATGACGGATTATAAATTTGTAGAAATTACATTGTCTACTCATGCTATTGGCGGACTGTCTAACAATGACTTTATCTTGGCTGCAAAAATAAACGAAATATAGGAGATGGCTCCCGTTAGAGATTATTATGTTTTACTATACATACGTATTAAAAAGTAAGAAAGATGGTAAACTTTATACAGGATCCACTAAAGATCTACGGAAGCGCCTTATTCAACACAATACTGGTAAATCTACTTATACCAAAGGACGTGGCCCATTTGAAGTTATATATTATGAAGCATGTTTATCAGAAGAGTTATCTAAGTCGAGAGAACTTTATTTAAAATCGGGAATGGGCAAGCGTTATCTAAAAAATAGATTAGGCGCTTCCTATCTCTAACGGGATGGAAAAGAAAATTTGGTTTAAAAGAAAAGCATACGGCTGGGGCTGGACTCCATCTACTTGGCAGGGATGGGCTGTTTTGGGTGTTTGGTTTGCCCTAATGCTGACTGTTTCTTTTTCTGTAGAAGATAATGCGCCATTGAAAGATGTTTGGCTTACTTTTCTTACGCCTGTAATTTTGCTAACGCTACTACTAATAGGTGTTTGCTATAAATACGGCGAAAAGCCACGCTGGCAGTGGGGTAACGATAACGGGGAAGATTAATTATGTTTTTCAAAGGTAATAATATAAACGAAGTAATAAAGACTTTGAAAGATGGCGGCATTGTCATTGTGCCTACGGACACACTGTACGGAATTATTTGCAGTGCACAAAATAAAAAAGCTGTTACTAAATTATACAAAGTAAAACAGCGTGATGCAGGCAAGCCATGTATAATACTGGTAACAAATCTAAAACAGGTAGAATCTTTTGGCGTTGTAATAAACGAAAATCAAAAAGAATTTTTAAATAAATACTGGCCAGGAGCAGTTAGTGTAATACTGCCAACTAATTCTAAAAAGTATGAATACTTGCATAAAGGAATAGGCAGTATTGCTTTTCGCATGATTGGCCCAAGAAGCCGTAATTTATATAAAATCATAGAATCCGTTGGCCCAGTATTGGCGCCATCTGCAAACCCGCAAGGTATGGAGCCAGCAACATGTGAAAACAAGGCTAAAAGATATTTTGGAGATAAGGTAGACGCATATCTTTGCGGCGGTACCCGCCTGTCTTTGCCATCAACGCTGGTAGACTATACAAAAACAAAGCCAGCTCTGGTTAGAGCTGGCAAAGTTAATATTATTTTTTAAGAAGTTTTGTTACTTTTTGGATTGTAGATTCGGGCTTTTTGGCTGGCAGGGTTTTTGTTAGAACTTTTATTTCACTTTGTAGGTCAGAAATTTTTTGGTTCATGTTTTTGATAAGCTCGATTACATCTTTTTCGATAACTATTTTTGAATCAGTTTTGTTTGCAGCCGGTTTGGCTTCGATGTCTTCTTCGATACCTTCCACGTCTTCCTGAATTTCGTCCACGTCTTCTTGAATCTCGTCGATATCTTTTTCGATTAATTCCACGTCTTCTTGAATTTCATCAATGTCTTCTTCGATCAATTCGACGTCTTTTTGAATCTCTTCGACGTCTTCTTGAATTTCTTCAATGTCTTCAGAGACAGATTCCAGCTGGGCACTGTGTCTGTTTACAGACATTTGGATAAAAATAGATAGGTAAATAGCTTCCAAAGATACTATTGTAGTTAAAAGCAGCATGACTTTGTCAAAAGAAACACCAAAAATAATTAATACTACAAAAAATGCAAACATTATCGTGTGCAGGATTAAAGATTGAGTAGAACCAATAAAGCGGGTTATTTTTATTGCCCGATCTTCCAGTTTTTTGTGGAATATTTCCTTTTGTTGCTCTCTTATCATAGCTAGAGTATACTCTTTATATATGGATAATCAAAGCATTTCTACCCAAAAGAGTCATTTAACACCGCTGGATTTCTTCCTTTATGCGGGGCTTGTTGTATCTTTAATTACAGTAGTCGTATCTTTCATTAATTTAACTTTTAGTACACTGGAAAGACTATTTCCAGACCCACTAAATTCTTACTATACTGCTTCTTCTGGTATGCAGTCAGCGCTCGCATTTCTTATAATTGGTTTTCCTGTACTAACAGCTTTGGTTATTATTATTCGCCGTTCTATAAAAAATAATCCAGAAAAAGCTAATTTGGGTTTGCGTAAATGGGTACTGTATGGAATTTTGTTTATCTCTGGACTTATTTTCTTGGGAGATATAATTACACTACTAAGATATTTCTTAATGGGGGATTTGGGCGCATTGTTTGTGTCTAAAATTTTGATAGTGCTATTGGCTTCTTTTGTATTGTTTGTTTATTTCTTGCACGAACTAACTTATGAAAATGTTTGGTCAAAGAAATCTATCACAGTATTTAACTACGTTAGTATTGTTTTGGCACTGGGCGCAGTTGTATTTGGTTTTATTACTATGGGCTCACCCAAAATGCAAAGATCTATAAGACTGGACGACCAAAGAAATAATGACCTGCAGTCTATCCAATGGCAAATAATCAACTACTATCAGCAATATGCAAAATTGCCTGCTAATTTAGAAGAAATGAGAGACCCATTGTCTAGTAGTGTATTGCCGGTAGACCCAGACGCAGCTAAAGGCTACAAATACGAATATGTTTTAGGTAAAGGTAAATACGAATTTTCTTTGTGTGCAAACTTTGATCTTTCTACTGACGAAGCTAATAAATACAAAGATGCTAACGGCGGTAATGTGTATTCTACACTGGGAGATAGTGCTGCTGTTTCTAGCGTAAAAATGCCTATAGATTTAACTATCAACAACTGGGCGCACACAGCAGGAAGATACTGTTTTGACCGCAAGATAGACCCTGTAAGATACCCTGTATACAAAACAAACCAATAAGATTTATGAAACTAAAAGTTTACGACCACAAAAAAATAGAAAAGAAATTGGCCGCAGATTGGACCAAGAAAAAAGTTTATAAGACTGAAGCCAAAAGCAAAAAGAAAAAATGCTATGTCTTAGACATGTTCCCATATCCATCTGGCGCTGGACTACACGTGGGTCATCCACGCGGATATATTGGGTCTGACGTATACGCTCGAATGAAGCGTATGCAAGGCTACAATGTACTGCACCCTATGGGGTTTGATAGTTTTGGCTTGCCAGCGGAACAATACGCTATAAAAACAGGTAAACACCCTGGGCCTTTTACGGATAGTCTTGTAAAGCAGTATAAAAAGCAATTAGACATAATTGGTTTTTCTTATGACTGGGACAGGATGGTTACTACTCATTCTGCAGAATATTATAAATTCACGCAAGAGATTTTCTTGAAGATTTATAATAGTTATTTTGATACAAAAAAACAAAAGGCAAGCCATATAAAAAATCTTGTTGCAATATTTAATAAATCTGGAAATGCTGAAGTAAACAAAATTACTGCGCATTCTGATGTAGAAAATTTTACAGCAAAAGAATGGAAAAATTTTAGTGAACTAGAAAAGCAGAATGTATTAATGAAATACCGCTTAGCTTACGAAGGCTTTGCCGAAGTAAACTGGTGCGCAGAATTAGGTACAGTACTAGCTAACGACGAGATCATTGATACACCAGCTGGGCCTGTAAGTGAGCGCGGCGAATACCCTGTAACTAAAAAAAGCATGCGCCAATGGTTTATGCGTATTAGCGCATATGCAGACAGACTAATTGCAGGACTAGATTTGGTAGACTTTGAAAATTCTACAAAAGAAACACAAAAGAATTGGATAGGTAAAGAAACTGATGAAAACGGCAGTACAACTTATAAAATGCGTGACGCTATATTTGCACGTCAGCGTTATTGGGGTGAACCAATTCCATTAAAGAGAGACAAGAATGGAATAATTAGTGAAGTTACAAAACTACCACTAACACTGCCAAACATGAAATCTTTTGCTCCATCTGGAAATGGTGAATCACCATTGTCTAATGTAAAAGAATGGGTAGCAAAAGGCTATGAGACTAATACTATGCCTGGTTGGGCTGCAAGTTCATGGTATTTCTTGCGTTATATGGACCCAAAGAACAAAAAAGAATTAGCAGGCGGGGACGCTATAAAATACTGGAAAGATGTAGACATGTATGTTGGCGGAACCGAGCATAATACAGGGCATTTACTGTATGCGCGTTTTTGGCACAAAGTATTGTTTGATTTAGGTATTACAAAGACCGAAGAGCCTTTTAAAACATTGCGTCACCAAGGTATGATCGGCGGAGCTGATGGCCGTAAAATGAGTAAACGCTGGGGTAACGTAATAAACCCAGATGATGTTGTAAAAACATATGGCGCGGATTCACTGCGTGTGTTTGAAATGTTCCTGGGGCCTTTTGATTCGCATCTTCCATGGTCTACAGACGGTATTATTGGCTCACGCCGTTTTATTGAAAGAACTTGGCGTGCAGGGCAACACGTACTAACAAAAAAATCTAAGACTAATACTGAAGTAGCTTACGCACTAAACGAAGTTATAGAAAAAGTTACCAAAGATATTTTGGACTTTAAATTTAACACTGCTGTATCATCGATGATGATATTTATGGGCACATTGGAAAAAGAAGGCTACGAAATTAGTAATGAAGATTTTGTTTCTTTTATTACCTTACTTGCACCTTTTGCTCCATATGTAACCGACGAAATGTATGCAATGTTTGGTGGTAAAAAATCTATCCATCTCGCAGACTGGCCAAAGACTAAAAAATTGCCTGTGCGCAAGGTTATGCAAAAAATAATAGTACAGGTTAACGGTAAATACCGAGGCGAAGTCAACGTAAATCCAGGAGAATCCCAAGAACATATCGTAGGTATGGTAATGATGGACGATAGACTGCGCGCTCATTTAGAAGCCGGGGAATTAACAAGAACTATTTATATATCAGGGAAACTAATTAACTTTGTTGTCAAGATTAGCGAATAGTATGTAGTTGATTTTTGCTGTGGTATAATTGTGTCCATGGACGACAAAATTCAACTTTCAAAAATGGCTCAGACTGGGCTAAAAAGTATATTAATAGCTTTAGGGATCTCAATAGTTTTCTTTATACCTTTCTTGCCTTTGGGTCTTATAATTAGTAAAGGCTTGGTTCTTGTATTAGGAGCTGCTATTGGTCTAGTGTTTTATTTCCTGGACTGTATATCTGTCGGGCGTATTGCATTGCCGCGTGGTAATACTTGGAAAGTTTTTTTGTCTTTAGTCTTGGTTTCTACCGGAGTATCATTTTTTGTACCTAACCCAACAAATTCTTTTATAGGTAGCGGGTTTGATACTATGACAGTCTCTACTTTGGCTGTTGGTTTTATTTATTTCTTTTTACTAAATTTGTGGGGTCACGGAATAAATTTTAGTAAAAATATCTTTAAAACAGTGTTTATTTCTGGGTTTGTTATTGTATTTTTCTCTACACTGCAATTTATCTTTAACTTTGTAGGTAAATTCCCAAAAATCTTTATATCTCTAAGTAACTATAATTTAGTAGGAACATTCCATGATTTGGCTTTTATACTAAGTATTTTTGTAGTATTGCTAACAGTTTCTATAGAAAGTAATTTTTGGCGCGGTCCAATGAAGATAGCTTCTACTGTTGCAGTAGTATTGTCTTTGGCTTTGCTTTTCATTATTAACTACAATTTGCTTTGGTATGTTGTGGGTCTTTCTGGATTGGCTCTTCTTATTGTACAGCTAATGCCGCAGGGTTCTAGTGGTGTTGTGCCAACTCCGGATGGCAGCGCTCAAATAAACAATCTTATTGCTAAGAAAAGAAACTTTTCTGTAATCGCGTTTTTGATAGTATTTTGTGCATTTATTGGGATAATTGGGTCTAGTTCTATTACAAAGTTTTTTGCAAAAGACCCATTTAACTTTAGTATCAACGAAGCTCGTCCAAGTATTGGGTCTAGTTTAACTATTGCAAAGCATACTTATTACTATAATCCTTTGACTGGCTCAGGACTAAATCGTTATAACCAAAGCTGGGAAGCAGGTAAACACAAAATTCTAAATGGTAAACTAATAGGTTCTAACTATTGGGATGTATCTTTTTCTAACGCGTATAGTTTGTTCTTAGGTTTTGTTACATCACTAGGAACTATTTCTGGAATCCTGTTTATCTGGCTTGTTTATTTGTTTGGACGCAGTATTGTAGTAATGTTTAGCAAGCGTAACTTGGCTAAAAGCCGTTCTAGAGATTTACTAATATACGGCTTTACTGCATGTTATTCTTTCTTGCTGCTTATGTTTGATGTACCAAACACAGCATTGTTTATTTTGATCATTTCTATAATGGCAATGGTAACTGTACGTAACCAAACAATGGACGGTATTACTAATAAAGAAACATGGTTTATTCATGATTCTCGTCACAGTTTCTTTGGGATTTTGTTCCTATTGGCTATGACTATTCTTTTGTGTTTTGTTACTTTTGTAATGCTTAGTTCTTTTTATTCTGGATATCTTGTAAACCGCGCATCATTAATACCTGTAGCTGATGGCGGCATAACAAAAGCTGAAGATAAATTAGTTAAAGCATTGTCTATACACAAGATGGATTCTTATGCTCGTCTTAAGACCGATGCTCATTTGGTTGGAGCAAATAAAGTATTGCAAGACAAAAATTTGTCTGAAGAAGTTATAAAAAATACTTTAACAGCTGAAATTACTAATGCAGTAAATAGTGCAAAGCTTGCTATATCTATAGACCCAGAGAATTACCAAAACTATGCATCTTTATTAAAAGTACAAGAAACAATATTCCAATTAGGGGATACTACATCTTATGCTGATTTTGTTCAAAACTCTAATAAGATTTTAAGTCTTTCTCCAAACAATATTGGTATTATAATGAGACAAGCAAAAGTAGCTGTAGTCTTGAAAAAATACGATGAAGCGAATAGTTATATTGACCAACTATTGGCTATAAACCCATATTTTACAGATGCTTATATCTTGCGTAGTCAAATTTCTTTGACTAACGGTAATCCATCTTTAGCGATAGACCAAATAAATGCTGGTATTGAAATAAACCCAACAAGTGCTGTGCTTTACTACCAAAAAGGTTTGATTTATATGAACCAGTCTAGATATTCAGATGCGGCAACTGTTTTTGAAACAGCGTTACGTCTTGCTCCGAATTCTCTAGAACTATATTCATCATTGGCATTGGCATATGACAAATTAGGTCAAAAGGATTCTGTTGTACGCGTTCTTACTGCGGCTCGTCAATATGTTAGTGACCAAACTCAGATAAATACACTAATAGAAAAGGTTAAAAATGGGGGATCTATCTCAAACGAAGCTCCTATTCAAGAAGAACCTGCTGCTAAAGAAAAAGAGACAACAACTACAAAAACTAAAACAACAACTACAAAAACCACTACAGATAAAAAGACGGCTCAATAATTGGTATGAAAAAGGGCTCTCTTTATACATTAGGTAGTGCATCTTTTCTTGCGATTAGCTCTTTATTTTCACAAATATTGGGCTTTTTGCGAGATAAGCTACTGTCTTATATTTATGGAGCTTCTTTTGCTTTGGATTCTTACTATGCGTCTTTTCGTGTACCAGAATTCATGTATCTTTCCGTAGGGTCTTTTGTTAGTAGTGCTATACTAGTGCCATTGTTTGCAAAGAAACTGCACGACGATGATGCGCGGGTATGGTTCCAGAAATTGTTTACTACATTTGCTGTATTCTTTATTTTTGTTTATGGAATAGTTGCATTGGTTTTGCCAAAGATTGTAGCTAAATTATATAGTCATACTAATGCAGAATTTCAAAATTCTATAGTTTTGTATGGGTCTATACTACTGGTGTCTACATTCTTTTTGTCTTTGTCTTCTATTATATCTAGCGTTGCTCAAGAAGGCCGAGATTTCTTGCGGGTTGGTTTGGCACCGATAATGTATAACTTGGGTACAGTTCTGGGTATTGTGGTTTTGCGTCCAATGTGGGGGATTGTAGGCGTTTGTATTGGTGTTGTTGGCGGGTCTATGATGCATTTGTTTATTCAAATGCCGCAAGTTAAAAAAATGGGCTTGTTCCATGGCTATGGTAAATTTGTATACAAAGCTTTTTCTTTTGATTTACTAAAAAAGACTTTGAATAAATCTTTTTTGCGCACATTGTCTTTGATGGCTTCGGCTGTAACATTTTTCTTGCTGACTTATTTTGCATCAAGATATGAATCTGGGTCTATTACTATAATTACAATTGCATTTACATTGCAAACTGTTTCTCATACGTTAATTGGGGTTTCTTACGCTACTGTAATATTGCCGGCATTGTCTGACGCATTTGTAAATAAAAAGAACGAGCTTTTTGATTCTATAATGCGTAATGGTTTTAAAAAGATATTTTTAATTTCTTTTGTGTTAACTGGAATAATTTTGGTTTTCCAAAAAGAAATAGTTTACGTATTGTTTGGTGGAGGTAAATTTAGCCCACGTGATGTTTATTTAACAGCTGTAGCGTTGGGATTGTTTACCGTATCGCTATACGCGCAAAATGCAATACTTTTAATTTCAAGAGCATCTTACGCAATAGGAGACTATGTATTGCCTTTGGTTGTAAATTCTATTACAGCTATTTTGACTTATGTTTTTGCTACTAATTTTTATAACAGTAGTGGTATGTTGCACAGCGTTTGGTCTGTACCATTGGCGTATAGTTTGGCGCAATATATAGCATTGTTTGTGGGCACATATATACACGGAAAACATAAGACTATTAAAGATAATTATATTCATTTTAAATATGCTTTTGGGATATTGTTTATAATAACCATTACCAGTGTTGCCATGAGACATATGCTGTCGCTGATTTTGGTAAATGCAGAGGGTAGAACCACCCACATTGTGTATTCTTCGTTTATTTTCTTGTCTTATATTGTTATTGCTTATGTTCTTTTGGGGACTATTAAAGACGAGCACATAAAAGAGCACCGCCAGTATCTAAAAAACAAAATAAAGTCTATATTACTTGCTCTTTTGGGAAAGAGAGGGTAAAGTGGATTAGTTAATGAAAATACGTAATTTTAGTATTATTGCCCATATTGACCACGGAAAGTCGACCCTTGCGGATCGGCTTTTGGAACGTACCGGTACTATTACTGCTCGTGATATGAAAGAGCAGGTTCTGGATTCTATGGAATTGGAACGTGAACGCGGTATTACTATAAAAATGCAGCCCGTAAGAATGGTTTACAAAAGTAAAGCCATGGGCGCCGAGGAAGAATACATTCTAAACCTGATAGATACACCTGGGCACATTGATTTCTCTTACGAAGTATCTCGCGCGATGGAAGCTGTAGAAGGCTGTCTTTTGCTTGTGGATTCAACTCAAGGTGTGCAAGCTCAGACATTGACTACACTGGAAATGGCTCAAAACTTGGGACGTGTAATTGTGCCAGTAATGACCAAGATTGATTCTCCTTTGTCACGCGAAAGTGATGTAAGAAAAGAAATAGTTAGTTTGCTAAATATTGACCCGGATACTATTCTTTCTGTTTCTGGAAAAACAGGAGAAGGTGTAGAGGTATTGCTGGAAGAAATAATAAAACGTATTCCAGAACCTGCGCAAAGTAATAAAAACGATGCGCCGCAAGCACTGGTCTTTGACTTTAAATATTCTGAACACAAAGGTATCGTTGTGTTTGTACGCGTAACTGCTGGAGAATTTAGCAAAGGCGGTTCTTTAAAAATGATAGGAGCAGACGAAGTTTTTACACCTATTGAAGTTGGAATACTGGCGCCAAAAGAAACCAAGCAAGATACACTGGAAGCTGGGCAAATTGGTTACATTGTAACCGGTATTAAAAAGCCTGGTGTGGCATCTGTTGGAGATACAATTACTGATACAAAAAAATCAGCGCCTCAACTGCCTGGTTATACTGAAACTAAACCTGTTGTATGGGCATCGATGTATCCAGAATCACAAGATGATTTTGGATTGCTTAAGACTGCACTGGAAAGACTGCATTTAGAAGATGCTGCATTTAAATTTGAAGAAGAAACATCTCTTGTATTGGGCCGCGGGTACCGTATTGGATTTTTGGGGATGCTGCACATGGAAATTATTACCGAAAGACTAAAGCGTGAATACGATATAGATCTTATAATCACACTACCTAGTATTGCTTATACAATTTATCGCAAGGGTATAGAAGAACCAGAAATGATTTATACTCCTATTGCTTTTCCTGATGATGGTAGTGTGTCTCGCGTACTGGAGCCATGGGTGATGGTGCGTATAATTATGCCGTCAGAATATTTGGCATCTTTAATGCCACTATTGTACGAGCATGAAGCCGAAGTAATGGAAACTGTTAACTTTGGTAACGGCCGTAACGAAGTAGCCATGGTTATGCCACTGCGTGAACTAATGCGTGGATTCTTTGATAAACTAAAATCTGCATCTAGTGGCTACGCATCTATTGCTTATGAATTTGCTGAATACCGCGATGCTGATGTAGTGCGTATGGATATATTGATAAACAATGATATTGTACCAGCGTTTTGTCGTATTATTGCTCGCCGCCGTGTAGAGCAAGAAGCTCGCCAGTCGGTAGATACATTAAAAGAACACATGCCGCGCCAACAAATAAATATTAAAATGCAGGCCAAAGCATTGGGGCGTATTATTGCTGCTGAATCTGTAAATGCATTCCGTAAAGATGTGACTCAACATATGTATGGTGGAGATATTACACGCCGTATGAAATTGTGGGAGAAGCAAAAGAAAGGAAAAAAGAAAATGCAGGAACTGGGCAAGGTAAACATTCCTCATGATGTATTCCTAAAAATGATCCGTAACGAAAAATAAGAAATAAAAAAAGCGCTTCTTTATAAGAAGCGCTTTTTGATTGTTATAAAAATAATTCATCTTCATGCTTTACTACTCTATATATAAATTCATATCCATTTATACTATTAGCGTAAAGTTCGGCATCTCCCTGGCAGTCTACAGGAACTCTGGTGTGGGTTCTTTTGTATTTTTCTTTGTCTAGACAACGTACATAAATTCCGGTGTCTTTAAAAGCAAAGGTAAAATTTAGACTTAAAAGTAATTCGGGATCATCTTCCATTGTTGCTGTAATGCATCCAATTTCTTGAATTGTTTCTCCTTGATCGTTTAAAGATTCGTAACTAAAATAAACATCATAAAAAGGTTTTTTTGTTTTTACCTCTAAAAATTTATTTATTTTACCGATTTGGCATTCTTTTCCTAAAAGTTTTTTGCAGTCATCGAGATTTTTGTATCTTTCTCCGTAAGACCACAAATTTCTTTTTTTTACGTAGCTATTCAAGCTGTAATAAGCTGTACCTATTGCAACTAAGAATAAAACAGCCGAGGAAATAATTTTTGCATTTACATGACTTATCTCCGGAGGTTTTTCGATTTTAGCCAAGTTGTAAATAAGAAAAAGGGAAGTCATTAAACCTAAAGCTACGTCTTCGTAGAACTCTAGTTTGATTTGTAATTTTTTAAGCATATGTAATATAGTTGATTTGAAATATATCATACTATATATATGCAAAAAGTCAAAAAGGGAATTGTGTATATTTGTGCTCTCGGCAGGAATCGGACCTGCAACTATCCCTTAGGACGGGACTGTTATATCCATTTAACTACAAGAGCAAAAAAAGCCCGTATAGGGCTTTTTAGCGCGTTTAAGCAGTAGTTGTTAACCCTAGTAGGTCATCGATTACAGGCTTATTAAAGCCTACAATGATGTCGTTTTCTATACGAATAACTGGTACACCCATTTGTCCAGAAAGCTGGATCATTTCTTGGCGCTTTTCAGTATCTTCGGCAACATTAATGTCTGTAAAAGGAATATTCTTTTCTGTCAGATAATCTTTTGTCATATGGCAAAAGTGACAACTTGGTGTGCTGTATATTGTGATTGATTTCATATAATTATTGATATAAAGAAGGAATGTATAAAAGAACCATACTGATAATAATTAAAACTACAGCAATACTAAAGAATATTTGTAGTCGTCTTCGTGCTTTTCCGCTAAACATATTATATACTTTAACATATGTTGCGACATTTGCGCCAGCTTTTCCAAAATGACCATACCAGGCCTGTTTTTATTAAAACTTTGGTGTTTTTGGTGCTATTTGGGATAACTTTTTATGGGGCATATGGGATGGCTAAATCTTTTGCATCAGTACATAAACAAAAAACAGGTAAAACAAAAGAATTAACTAACATTCACGAAAGACTGGAGACAATTAATTCCGAATCCACTGTAAATGACGATTTTCAAAAAGAAAAAGTCTTAAGAGAGAAGCTGCACATGGTGCGGCCAGGGGAAGATTTGATAATAATTGTCCCAGAAAAAGAAGAAGCCCCGGTTAAAAAATAAGCCTTTTATTTTAGTAGTAGATATGTTATAATACCCTTATGGGTCCAGATGATAAAGCATTGTTAGTCCAATTAAAAGCAACATTAGATGAAAATAATGTGATGCTTAAAACTTTGGTTAGACAAGGTAAAATCATGCTTTGGACTAAAATAGGTTACTGGGTATTTATAATACTTCTAACTGTAGGTGCATTTGCATTAGTAAAACCAATGCTAAGTACACTAGGAAATATCTACGCACCAGGTGGTATGGGTGCATCACTACAAATGATAGGTGATCCTGCTACAATAGAAGAATTAAGATCTCAATTTGCGGAATAATTTTTTTTAAAAAAGAATCATGCCTAGATAGCTCAGTTGGTAGAGCGCT
>CAZWBZ010000013.1:0-17675 GCA_964632605.1 uncultured Candidatus Saccharibacteria bacterium | reverse complement strand
AGAACTTGCGTGATACTATATATTTCCCAATCATGCGTCCTAAATCTGAATAAAATTTAGAATAAAAAAACCCGCAATAACTTGCGGGTTTTTTGAATGTTTAATTTTGTTTTTATCTTAAAAATCTGTATTGAGATTTAAGGTAAAATGTTCCGCAAATTGGGTCAAAAACTTGCTTGACCTGTTTTAATCGTACTACGACTTGATCACGGCTAACACCATAGGGATTTTTACCTACAGGTTTTTTGTTTGGTAAATTTTTAGGCATATTTTTAAGGGTTTAAGGGGTTGGGGTTTTTATCGTTGCAATAAATAAAAAGTTCTTCTTGTAGTTTCTTTGTCTCAGTTTTGTTTTGAGATTCATTAGCTTCGCGAAGTCTTTTCATTAAATTTATTACTGCACAGTAGCGGGGAGTTTGGTCTAAATTATTATAGCCAAACTCGTTTTTTTGGGTTTCGACTATATTTTCCATAATGTTTGATTTAAAAAATTATATAACAATTACAAAATAAAGCAAGCTTAGTAACATTTTGCCAAAATATCCATATGGGGATAACTTATTTGTAGCATTGTGGGATAAAGTGGTGTATAATTGTATTCAGATGGGGCAAAGTGGGATGGATTTTTTAAATAAAATTTAGCCTAAAAAGCCTTATAAAACAAGGATATTATGTTAATCGGAGAATTTACACACACATTAGACGACAAGAAGAGAATTACTCTTCCAACAAAACTCAGAAAAGAACTGGGTAAGACTGTCGTTGTTGCTCCGGGACTAGATTCTTGTCTTTTCTTATTTACAAAAAATGAATGGGTTCGCATTGCTGACAAGCTATCTGCTGGTTCAATGCTGGAACAAAACACTCGTAGTTTTTCTCGTTACTTATTCGGCCAAGCAATGGATCTAGATGTAGACAGTGCAGGCCGTATTTTAATTCCAGACAATCTTCGCACACTTGCAGGACTGTCACAAAAAGTAGTTCTTATTGGTGTTAAAAGCCGTATGGAAATTTGGAGTGAAGAAAAATGGAATGCATACAAAAAAGAAGTTGAAAGCGGTGTCGACGCTATTGCAGGAACATTAGGAGACCTTGGGGTTTTGTAATTATATGTTTACACACAAAAGCGTCCTATCCCACGAAGTTCTGCATAACGCATACTTGCCAGCTGGCGCTGTTGTTGTAGACGGCACACTGGGTCTGGGCGGCCACGCAATATCATTCCTAAACCACAAAAACGATATAGCTGCTTATTACGGTTTTGATCTTGATGAAAAAGCTTTAACTATCTCAAAAGAAAAATTAATTGGTTACCCGTGTGTTCATTTTGTAGAAAGTAACTACAGTGATGCTGCAAAATTCCTAACTAACCACGGTATCAGTGCAGTAGACACAATCTTTCTAGATCTTGGAGTATCTTCAATGCAACTAGATGACAGCGCTCGAGGCTTCTCATTTAGATTCGATGCACCTCTTAACATGAGACTGGATGGCAGCGAAATAGATACAGCAAAAGAATATATCAACACAGTAGACAAAGAAGAATTAATAGAAGTCTTAGTGGAATTAGGGGAAGAACAATACGCAAAAAGAATCGCAGAATTCATTATAGAAGCCAGAGAAAAAAAGCCAATAGAAACAACATTTGAACTAAAAGACATTGTTTACCGGGCTTACCCAGTACATAAAAGATTTGGCCGAGTTCATCCCGCAACAAAAACATTTCAGGCCCTAAGAATAGTAGTAAATGGAGAATTAACATCACTGATAAAAGCATTAGAAGAATTACCACCATTACTTTCTCCAGGCGGACGCATGATGGTAATAACATTTCATTCATTAGAAGATCGAATAGTAAAACACAAATTCAAAACTTTAGCTGAAGAAGGAAAATATAAAATCTTAACAAAAAAACCAATAGTACCAGGAGAAGCCGAATTATTAGATAACCCCAGAGCTCGCTCTAGCAAGCTCCGAATAATAGAAAAAACCCATGAATAATAAATTTGATACAAAATTAAAAGTAGAAAAGCTAAACAAGCTAAACCAATATTTAATTAGCGGCTCAGTTTTTTGCATGTTTTCTTATGTTATTCTTTTGGGGTTAACTGCTGCTAATGTTGTTACTCTTCGTAGTACAAACAAAATGGTAGACGACAGTAAGACGCAACTGGGAACAGTAGAACTAAGTTACATGAGTACTGAAAACGTTATGGCGCTGGAAAACGGTTCTTCTGCTGATTTTAACCAAGCTACAAACATTGCTTATGTTGGTTCTAATCTTGGCGAAACAAACTCAGTTGCTATTGCTGACCTAAACAACTAAAATAGACGTATTAGTCTATGCAAAACCGTATCCGAGTATTAGCAATATTTATAATAATTTTATTTTTTGCTATCTTGGCAAGATTATTTTATGTGCAGGTTTTGCATGCCAGTGTTTACAAAGCTCGAGGTGTAGGTCAATACGTTGCTGCTAAAGACGAATCTACTCCACGTGGCTCTATTTATTTTTCTAGAGAAGATGGGACGTTAATATCCGCAGCTACAATGAATAGCGGATATCTTTTGGCTATTGCTCCAAACAAAATCACAAACCCTGATGATGTTTATAAACAAATTAGCGATATCTACCCAATAGACAAGGATCTTTTTTATGAAAAGATAAACAAAAAGAACGATCCCTATGAAGAAATAGCTCATCGCGTACCTAAAGACAAGGCAGAGATTTTATTAGCTAAAAAGATAAAGGGTACTTTTATGACCCGCGAAACTTGGCGTGCATACCCCGGCAAAACAACAGCGGCTCATGCATTAGGTCTTGTTGCTCATATTGGTAACTACGAAGAAGGTGTTTATGGTTTAGAAAAATATTACCAAAAATATCTTGTATCTGGAGACAAGCTAGCCAGCGTAAATCCTTTTGCTGCTGCATTTAGAAATCTTTCTGGTGGCAGCAGTGAAAACATGGACATTGTTACAACGCTAGAGCCCGAAGTCCAAGTTGCCCTGGAAAAGACGCTGGACGATATCCAAAAGCAGTATAGTTCTGACGGTGTTGGCGGTATTGTTATAAACCCAAAAACAGGAGAGATTCTTGCAATGGCTTATACTCCGGCTTTTGACCCCAATGACCCAACTGCCGCTAAAGATGAATCAGCCTTTTTAAATCCTTCTGTTTCCAAAGTTTATGAATTCGGGTCAGTTATCAAACCTTTGATAGCTGCTGCTGGTTTTGACACTGGGGTTATAACTCCGGAAACTACATATATGGATACGGGTAGCGTAAAAGTTGGTATAGAAACAATCCACAACTTTGACAACAAAGGCCGCGGCCTTGTAACTATTAAGACTATTCTAGGTCAGTCTCTTAACACTGGTATGGTTATGATAGCTGGACGCTTAGGCCCTAATAATATGCGTAAATATTTTGAAAGCTACGGTCTACGCAAAAAGACGGGGATAGATTTACCTAGTGAATCAGGTAGTCTTACTAGTAACCTGGATTCCAATAGAGAAATTGAATTTGCTACTGCATCTTTCGGTCAGGGATTTGCGGTAACGCCACTGCAAGTAGTCAGAGCTTTTTCTACTATTGCTAACAACGGTATACCTGTAAACCCACACATAGTAAAAGAGATTCGTAAACCCGGCGGTAGTGTCGTAAAGAAATTCGAATCTACTTATATGGACCGCGCTCTTAGTGAAAAATCTGCAAAGACAATCAGTAGTGTTTTATCAAAAGTAGTAGATACAGATTTGCAAAACGGAACATTATCTTTTGCTCATCACAGCGTTGCCGCAAAAACAGGTACAGCCCAAATGGTAGGACCAAACGGTAAATATTATACAGACCAGTATCTGCATTCGATGTTTGCTTATTTGCCAGCCAGTGACCCTAAATATCTTGTCTTCTTATACAATGTAAATCCAAAAGGTGTAGAATACGCGTCTACCTCTCTTTCAAAACCACTGTTCTCTTATTTGCAGTTTTTGATTTCATATGGAAGAATACTACCAGACAGATAAAACTAATTTATTTAAATGAATTCCACAATAAAGAAAATCATCATTGTACTGCTTCGTCTCGTATCTCGAGCTATACTTTGGCGTCATAAGCCTATTGTTGTAGCCATAACCGGATCAGTAGGTAAGACTACAACTAAAGATGTAGTTGGGCATGGTTTAACCAGTGTGGAATTTACTCGTAGCGCTGATAAAAGTTTCAACAGTGATTTCGGTGTACCGTTAACTGTAATCAATGCTTCAAACCCTTGGGGTAAAGTTACTGGCTGGTTTGATGTTCTTTTGCAGGGTCTTCAGGTTTTACTAAAAGATGAATATCCAAAAATTTTAGTATTAGAAGTTGGTACAAGATTCCCTGGAGACATTGAGCGTTTAGCAAAATGGCTAAAGCCTCATATTTCTTTGATTACCCATATTCCCGAAGTTCCTGTACATATAGAATTCTTTGGGTCACGCCAAGCAATAATAGATGAAAAAAGTATGCTGGCTAAATATACAAGAGCTGGCGGTAGTATTGTTTTAAATCACGATAGTGAATATGTTTACGAAATAGCCAAAAATATGACGCACCCTGTAGTTACTATTGGGTTTCATCCTGATGCTACATATAGAGCTTTTGACGTGCAGCGTGTAGTGACCGAAGATGGTCAGTATGGCATGAGATTTAGTGTAAAAGTTCGCGGTATCGCTATACCTGTATTTGCTCCGGCATTTATTGCAAAGCATCAAATCTACGGAGTCCTATATGCTATGGCTACGGCAGATGTACTAGGTTATGACATTAGTGCCGTAGCAGCCAGTATGTCCAGCTTAAAGCCTACTGTAGGGCGTTTAAACCCTCTTGTTGGTATGGGTAATACTTTGATAATAGATGATTCTTATAATGCTTCTCCGGCTGCAATGGAAGCTGCTATAGAAACCCTAACAACAATAGACACACCTGGCCGTCATATTGCTGTGCTGGGAGATATGCTGGATTTAGGTAAGATGACAAAAGAAGTCCACGAAAGCGTTGGTACATTTTTGCAAAACCAAAGATTAGATTTTATTTATTTAGTTGGACAGCGTATGCGCTATGCTTATGACACAATGATAGCGGCTAAATATCCTAAGACAAAAATATTTTACTGTGATACTCCTGCAGATGTCTTGCCACTACTATTAAAGAAAATTCAAAAAGGCGATACCATTTTAATAAAAGGCTCTCAGGGTATGCGCATGGAAAAGATAGTTGCCGAGCTAGTAGAAGACAAAGAAAACATAGAACACAACTTGGTTCGCCAAGATGTTGAATGGAAGAAGAGATAGACCTAAAAAAACAACCCCGAACATCTTATATGTTCGGGGTTTTGTTTTAGTTTTGTCAGAATTTAAGGACGATTTGCCCAGCGTATTTTAGCCAAGGCTTGCTGGTATCCAAGATGTGTATCAATACCTGAAGCGTCAGGTCCGATGCCTCCACGGATGTTTGCAGTTTTTCCTGAACTTTGAATTGTTACATCAAGGTTAATAAACTTTCCATAAAGTGTTGTTCTTTTGCAAATAAAAGACTTGAGGTCTGGAGACAGAAGCAAGGTTCCTTCTCCATTCATTTCTTTTTTTAGATGCTTAAGCTTTTTTTCAATAGATGCTGTTACCGGTAATTCTTCGTTGTTGTGTTTTTTGTTTGACGCTGTTGCTGATTTTGTTGACGACATAATGTAAAATTGTTTTTTAAATGTTTAATATAATGTTTTTAACCTTGGGCACATTTTAAATGAAGAAGGGGATTTTGTCAAACCTTTCCAGGCTTATATTTAAAGCACATTTGGCAAGTACTTGACAAATATATTCTAATATGCTATTATATAGGAAATAAACACAAATACATATTTCTTATGAAAAACACAAATTTTAAAACCGTTTTCACTTTCTTTTTGATCTTTTTATTTTCTTTTACAGCTTATGCCGAAACTAGTACGGCTGAATTAAGACCAAGACCTGGTTATGGTTCATCTAAACACCGCAAACGTGGTACTACTAAGCGTAGAGCTTGTAACGGAAAGAAAATCTTTAATCCTAAAAAGTTAGGATTCTAGAAAACACAACAAATCCATTCTTAAACTAAATGGAAACACAAAAGACCTCGAAACAATGTTTCGGGGTCTTATTTTATATATTTGACACTATATACAATAAATGGTATTATAAAACAAATATAAAAAAATAAAATGAGTACAATAACAGCGCAAGAACCTGTGACTATTGTCATAGATCCTGCAATCAAAGACAACGAAGATGCCTTTAACTTTTGGAAAGAAAAATTGCCGCCTGCTTTATTGAAAAGAGCTAAAGATATTAAAATAACTTTAAAATATCGTTGCTACAAAAAAGACAAGACACTACTGGAAATGATCTTTATGTTAAAGCCTAAAGAAACAAAAGAATTCACTTCTGAAGATCCAGTGGGATTAGTTTTTTTTGAAAAAGGGAATCCTGCAAATGATTCTTTTTTAGACGGTTCTAGTTTAGCAATGGGTATGTCCGGCCGTGATGAATATAATTTTTTAAAACAGCAGCCTCTCAATGAAAAAAATAAAACCATCTTTGGTAAATATTTTCTTTTTCCTGATAAGAGAAGCTTTAATGGAGTTGAAATTGCATGTTCGGATATTATTTCTATAACTTATATTGAGACAAAAGATTAATTGACTTTATTTTTCTTCAGCGATATTATAACCGCAAGCATTGTTAAACTATATATCAACCATTAAACCAAGAAAGGAGGTAAAAAAATGAGAAAACAACTAAGCCCAGGAGGAGACGGAGACGCTGATTAAAATCCGATCCATTTATTTTAAATTTTAAAACGCTAGCCTTTTGGGTTAGCGTTTTTTTATTTGTAAAATTCTGCTAGACTAATTTTATGACAAAGCAAATTTATATAAACCTGCCTGCAAAAGATTTGGAAAAATCTACTGCATTTTACAAAGCACTGGGATTTGTTCAAAACCCTATGTTTTCTGATTCTCATGCATCAGCTATGGCATGGTCAGACGATATCGTAGTAATGCTACTAACTCACGAATTTTATAAAAAATTTATTGGTGACAAAGAAATTGCCGATACAGCAAAAACTAATGCTGTATTACTAGCTTTAATGCTAGAAAGCAAAGATTTGGTTCAAAAATTTGCTGACACTGCAAAAGAAAATGGGGGAGACTATTACATTTCAGAACCTAATAAAGATTTAGACTTTATGTTTTGTTACGAAGTCGTAGACCCAGATGGCCACATATGGGAAGCCGGATACATGGATATAACAAAATTTCCACAAAACGCATAATAAAAAAGCCTTAGAATTATTCTAAGGCTTTTATTTTTAAGATAATAGTAAACTTTTTTGTTTCCTTTCTATGTATAGAGTGCCATCATGGAAAGGTAATACTTGGTTTTCAACCAAAAAACCTTTTGCGTTACCGGAAAATTCTCCCAGTTTTTTAATGTCATTGTTTAGTATTTTTAATACTTCGTGTCTTTCCAGGATTTTGCCTCCCACGTAATGTTTTGCTTCTTCTCTAAGAATTATTTTATGATCTACAGGGATTGTACCTTTTTCTTCTATAAAATTACCTTGAATTGCAGCACAAATTTGAATTTTAGCAGAGAACACAACAGGGACAACTTCTTTACCTTGTCTAAACAGGTTAGCGGTAATCTCTTTTTCGACTAAATCAAAATTAGTCTCCAGTAGATTAATACCTTTGCTAACTTTAAAAGCCATGTTTAAAAAAGTTTTTGAAATTTTTTCAAAAAAACCAAATTCTATTTGGTAATGAATAGGCGGTTCGGGGTTTAATATTAATTTTTCCATTTTAAAATATTTTTGATATTCTAACATATAAATTATAAAAGTCAAAAAACATTATAAAAGCTTTTGATAGGGCTAAGATTTCTTATTTGACATACAATATCTTAAATTGTAATATGGTGAAAACAAATTTTAAAATGAAAGAAAAATTATTAACGTCCTTGGAAATGGTTTTAAAGAACCTAAAGGAAGAAAAACTGTATTACAACTGGAGTTCTCATGGAACATGTAATCTAGGTCTTGTTGCTTCGTGTATACTAGAAAAATCTCCTAATGATCTAGAAAATGAATTTAAATTTCTATGTATACCTATTGGAGACGACGGTGTAGACTGGAAAAAAGTAGTTAACTATTACTGTCCTATTACTGGTCTTTCTAGTAATATGATATTTAGGAGATTACAAATTGCCGGTATGAGCCGTGAAGATATGATCAATCTTGAATATTTAAGTGATCCTATAATCTTGGAAAGAACTAAAAGATTAGTCTCAAAAGATATGTCTTTTTGGGACAAAATATTTTCAAAAAATACGTTAGGAGCAAAAGATATTTCTTACGATAATAGAGGGGATTTTGATGAAGAATATTACCGAGAAGAAGAAAATTTAATAATTTATCTCGAAGCCTGGATTGAACTAATTAAAGAAGATAATCTTTTGAAAAATAGTAATGGTACGTTAAAGCCTGCCGAGCAAGCTCGGTAGTCATAAAAAAGTTATATTAATATAAATTTAAAAACCCACCAACGGTGGGTTTTTTATTTAAAATCTAGTAATAAAAGGGAAGAGTATGTTTGACAATATAAATTATATGTGCTATTTTAGATTAAATTTAAATCAAATATATATGGACAAAAAATCAAAAATCAGTTTTTCTGAAAAGGGCGACTCAGTTTCTATCGTATTCGAAACAGGCAAAGAAAGCTTGGATTACACAAACAAAAAAGATGCCTTTGAGGCACTTATCGGAATGGCTAAAAATAAAAAGATTACGCCAGAAGAATTTGCCGAATTCCGTGATGCCATTCTGGGTAAAACCGAATTGCCATGGGATGAAACCGGAGGTATCAAGGTGCATGTTGTCAGTATGGGCGGTTTCCCTGGAGTTGAAAGAACAAATGGTATGTTGGGTCGCTCCGGTACTTTGGAGGCACTTATTTTGTCAGCAGCGCTTTCTGCTCTTACCGAAGAATTTGGAGCTGTTTCTGAAATAAAAGAAACTGTTTTCAAAATGTGTGATTGTGGAAAAGCTCATGGAAGAATTCATGTTGTCGAGAAGGGTATACTTAACAGGGCTTTCAAAACCCAGAAAGAAGCCTTGGATTCGCTACCTGAACTTTTAGCAAGAAAAGATATTACTGAAGCGGATGTTACAAAGTTAACAAAAGAAATTCAGGAATCTCCATTACCGGCAGGTGAAGAAAGCAATTCAAAAGCTACTACAAGCTAGAGCAAAAAATTAAAGATTTTAAAGACTGAAGAAATTCAGTCTTTTTTATTTGTGAGCCCTTAACAGATAGAACCGATTTGATTCCTTACACTGCAAGGCGGGTTATTGCTTGATTAACGTATAATATTAACCCTTCTCGTGCGATAGTGAAAAATTAAATAACCATTATCGATAGTGCTTTTATTAATTTTATTTGTTGATTAATGTATACAGGAACTTCCGCATGTTTAAAGGGAGTAGTTGGAACATTTGTTTTTGTATCATAAGCATGAGCAATCACTGTGGTTTTTCTTCTGTTGTGAATTTGTGTGCACGGATCATGAATAGATTTATGTTTAATTACAAAAGGATGATTGTTTTGTTGGCCTAAAACAGACCCATAATTCCATCCAACCGCCCCGAGAGAAGTATCTTTGTCGAATATGGCTCTAACTAAAATATCATTAAATGAATCCAGTCCACATATCCATGCGCCAATATGAGTACTATATGAAGAATGACATTCAACTAATACTCGCAGAGCTTGTTTATATCTTGCACCAAGCAACGTTTTCCAATTAATTTTCACCTTCTGTTTAAGCATCTCACTAAGAATTAAATTAATTTTACATGGATCATTTACACCTTGTGTTAGCAATCCATAGTTTCTAAAGTACGCATCAACGAGTGAAGTAAAATTCTTATTAGGGATTTGAATATCACGAAAAACAATATTGCTTGCTGTTGTAATCTGTACATCAAGAATATCATCATCTAAATAGTTTTTTATTAGACTAGATTCATTATTATTTAGAAAACGAGCAATTTCTCTACGTGTATACCAAAAGGGAGATTTACAAATATGCGATATTTGATTTCCAGTTAATTTATTATATTTATATAGAAACTCGAATACTACTGCAGTCATGCGAGCATCTGACTTACAAAAAATTGAACTAGTTCCGAATTGTTTTTTGATAATTGTAGTAAAAAGTTTTATATCACTACTATTCAATTTTATTTTACCGAGAGTCTCAATAAATGATGCCTGGATGTTTATATAAGGATTCTTCCTTTTTAAAATGTTCCCGATTTTTACTCGACTCATTTTAGTTAATTTTCCAGACCTAACAATCGTTGCACATAGTTGAGGATATATATCTGGATGATTTGCATATATCTGCCAAAGTCTATCAACTAATACAGCATTAGGCTTAGCAAGTGCAACACAATATCTAAACTTGGAGATATCTTTTATTTTATAATTAGGAGTTACTTCTTTTATAATTTTTAAATAATCATCCGCAATAACTTCAGTCTCATTATCAAAAATACCACTCACTGTTTTTAACTCATCATCAATATTTTTAACTTCTCGAATGTTGATTTTACTAGACTGAGGAAACAAACCAATTTTCTTACAGATACGATCCATTCTCACAAGTTCAAAACGCAGGTCGCTTTCGTTTTTTGCAAAAAACCATATGTCGTCGACATATCGAATATATGACACACCGGAAGTCCTTCTTTCGTTATCAAATGCACTAAGCACAACTTCTGATAAAAGACCCGAACTCATTGGACCTTGCGGAATACCATGTCCTTGATAAATACGTTCATCAAGGTCAGTCGATGTCCAGACAGAAAGACATTTACATAATTGTTCTATCAAATTTTTAGGAACACCTATTTCAATCAGATAATGCTTGAGAACTTCATGGTCAATACTGTCATAGCAAGCAACAAGGTCGAAGCTTGCCATAAATACCTTTCCACTCGAAAAAGCATTACGAGCACTTTCATTAAATTTTCTATATCCATCTTTCCATTTTTTATAGAACCAGATATTTTTTTCTCCAGCATAAAGATTACCGAATATTTTATCGTAGTATCGATTTTCAACTTTTGGTAAAAGCTGTTCAGCAATGATGTTTACCATTGCCTGGTAAACAATCTGATCTTTTATTGTTAGTAGGCTGTAAGGTCTTAACCCGCCAGAAGATTTTGGTAAATAAACCTTACAAGCTGGTGTAGGGTTATAGGTACCCGACTTAAGTTCAGTAGTAATATGTTTAACAAGATCATTTTCAATGACATTGAAATGTTGATACAAATAACGCATTCCGTAGCCATCCTTTAAAGACCTATCAGGATTGCTCTTAATCCAATTCCACGCACGTTGAATGTTTGTTTTAGTACGAAATGATTTTGCCGCCATATAAAATTTTCAATGCTTCTTGTACTAGCACTAAAAGGTGACCCTACAGGGAATCGAACCCTGCTTCCATCCTTGAGAAGGATGTGTCCTAACCGATAGACGATAGGGCCATTTATTTTTCATCCTTTTAGAAGGATGTGTCCGCTGTCTTCTACTTGGATAGACGATAGGGCCATGAAGCTATTTATAGCAGAATAATAAGCAAATTAAAAGGTCCTGTAATTTAATATTACAGGACCTTTGATGTTAGTGGCGTATCATTGATTTTTTAACGATGCCATAATGTTTTCTAAAATGATCAATGCACTTTTGGATATCCATCCTACTACTACCAATTTCTTCTTGGTATTTTTTACCTGTTTCCATTGTAAAAATAGTACCCACAGACCAAAGCCATAAAATCATAATCATATCGGTATCTTTTTCTATTTGGTTTGGCCAAGAGATAAAATATCCATTTGTCTTTTTAGATTTATGAATTTGCAGTTGTTTTACATTTGGGTCGTGTTCCAGGTTTTGATAACTAAGAATTTCCATTTCATGATGATCGCCAACAGGCAAAGCATTTGTCTTTGAAAATTTAAGATAGAATTCATCTTCGATTTGTAATTCCGATGGGGAATTAGAAACCCAAGTTTGAAAGTGAAAAACAAAAGTTCCGTTTTTCGACTTAACAACGATCGAGATTGTTTCTTCGTCCTTCATGTCTTTTTTGATTTTTTATAATAATACAACTTTTTAAATAATTGTCAATTCACTCTAGAATAAAATATAAAAAACTGGTATATTAGCCATATAGCAGTAATGAATATAAATACATGGGACTAAAAAGTTTTTTAATTAAAAAGGCAATTGGTAGTAAATTAAAAGGTATACCAGAAGACCAAATAGATAATCTTGTAAAAGAAATCGAAAGCAATCCAGACCTGGTTAAATCTTTAAAAGCTCTTGAAGAAAATAAAGAAGTAAAATCTCTTCTTGAAAAAATTCAAAAAGAAACAGAAGAAAAAATAGCCGGTGGTATGAATGCAGAAATGGCTCAAATGGCTGTAATGATGAAATACAAAGATGATTTCATGAAGCACCGTGAAGTACTAATGCCACTAATGCAGCTAATGGGCGGCATGAAAATGCAGTAAAGTGTTATAATAAAATTATTAATATATTTAAATTAAATTTATGGGTAAAGGAGATAACAGAGACCGCAAAGAAGTAAAGAAACCAAAGAAAGTTAAAGAACCAAAGAAATAAAAAATTCCCGCTATATGCGGGAATTTTTTAATTAAAGACTGCGTCTATTAGTTTATCTAACCCTGTTTTCTTTGTAGAAGAATATGGGTATACATCATGAGACCCGGCAATTTCTCTTATGGCTTTTAGCTTGTGGTGGTATTCGGACTGGGTCATCTTGTCTATCTTACTAGCTGCAATAACAAAATCTTTTTTAGCATCTTGCAGTTCTTCAAACATACTAATGTCATTGTCGGTCATGCCTACGTTGGCATCTACTATCAAAACTATTTTGTGCTGTTTGTATATTGGACTAAACAAATAGTCCTCTATTAGGTCGCTCATTTTCATTTTGCCGGCTTTGCTACCACGGGCATATCCATATCCAGGCAAGTCTACAAGATAATGCGAATCGTTGATCAAATAAGTATTTAGTTCTTGCGTACTACCAGCGCGGGCGCTAGTACGAGAGATTTTGCTTTTGGTTAAAGAATTTATCAGGCTAGATTTGCCTACGTTGGATCGCCCAATAAAGGCGACTTTGGGTACGCTATTTTTTAGTATTTCATCATCGCCCACAATACCGCGGACGAATTTAACAGATTTAATAATCATGTCTTTATACTAGCAGAAAAAGACCTTTTCGGCACTTTTTAACAAATGGGCTTTTTATGATAAGATATGTTTTATGAATAAGATTTTAGTAATTATTTTAGTTATATTTGCTGTTGGCACAGGTATTTTTATTTCTACAAAAGGTAGTAAGGACAAGAATACTGTTCCAGTAGAACAAAACGTAGCGACGGTCAATGAAGAAACCAAAAAAGAAGAACCTATTATAAATAAAGAAAAACCAAAAAAGATCATGAACGCAACACTGCACACATCAATGGGTGACATCACTATAAAATTTAGTGACGCTACTCCAAATACAGTAGCTAACTTTGTAAAATTAGCCGGAGAAGGATTTTATGATAATACAAAATTCCACCGCGTTATAGCTGGGTTTATGAACCAAGGCGGAGACCCATTGTCAAAAGACGACACAATGAAATCTCGCTGGGGTACTGGCGGCCCAGGTTACCAATTTGCAGACGAAATAAAATCTACAAATAAAAACGACATCGGCACTATTTCTATGGCTAACGCCGGACCAAATACTAACGGTAGTCAATTCTTTATTAACGTAGCGGCTAACAATTTCTTGGATAGTAAACACACTGTGTTTGGAACTGTTACGGCTGGAATGGACGTAGTAAACAAAATCAACGCTACTCCTGTAGATGGATCTGACAAACCACTAACTCCTGTAGTTATAAAAAACATAACTTTAAACTAACTTAGAAGCTAAGCTCCTAAGTAAAAACCCGGCATGGCGCCGGGTTTTTATATTTTTGACTATGAAATAGTGGTATAATTAAAAAATATGGAAAACACACCTAAAAAAACTATTAAAATATTCTCGAAAAACATTAATAAAAGAGACCGCATTATTCGTCTTATTATTGGGCTGGGGCTGTTGGCACTGGCATACAAGATGAATTGGAACCCAATAGTAATCTTAGCAGCAGCATTTTGTATATTCGAAGCTACATTTAGTTGGTGCGGGTACTATGCTCTTATTGGCAAGAATACTTGCCCTGTAGAATAATTTTATAAATTTAATTTTTATCTTATGTCACAAACAATCAGTACTTTGTTTTTATACGCACTGCAAATAACTATTGCTATAGTTCTTTTAAATGTATGGCTAGTAAGATTTAATCGTCCAACAAAATACCGAGGGGTAGAATCCCAAAACATGAAAGAAGAATTTGCTGCGTATGGTCTACCTGAATGGTTTTTGTACGTTGTTGGTTTTTTAAAAATCTCTATTGCGGCTATTATGTCTATTTCTGTTTTTGCTTCTAAGATAATATACCCATTAGATTTATTTGCATTGGGCGTGCTAATTATCCTAATGTTGGGCGCCATAGCTATGCATATAAAAGTAAAAGACCCATTAATCAAAGCATTGCCTGCAATAGCTATGTTTATAATGGCAACGCTTTCTGCTTATTGGGTTCATTTGTTTAGATAGGTTAGTTTTTTTAAAATTGTAAATATATGAAAAAGAAATATTTAATAATTATAATTTTATCTTTGGTTGCTATAGTCAACGCTACATATCTTAGTCAAAAAGCGTATTACTACAAAGTCTTGGAATCATACAGCGGGTCTTCTGTTTGCGATATTAGTGATACCGTGTCTTGTTCTATAGTACTACAAAGCCCGTATTCGCAAGTTTTTGGCGTGCCTTTTCCTTGGATAGCTTTGGGTGTATACCCAGTAATATTAATTATTGCTTTGTGGGGTTTTCGCAAATCTAATGTTTTACCTGCAAAAATATTAATGGCTTTGTCTGCTGCAGGGATGATGTTTAATTTCTTTATAATGTATAGAGAAATAGTCTTTATAAAAGCATTTTGTTTATTGTGTTTTATCTGTACCTTGATAATTATCTCTATTTTTGGTATTTCCAGCTATTTATCCCTAAAGCAAAACGATAGTGCTATAATCTAACCCATGAATAAATATTTTTTAGATGTGCGTACAAAAGCCGAATATGATAGCCAGCATGTAGATGGCGCTATCCATCACGATATTATGGACATGATGTATGGCAAATTCCCAGAGATAGAAAAAGACGCAGAAATTTTAGTTTATTGCGAATCAGGAAACCGGTCTATGATGGCAACTACAATGTTGTCACAAAATGGTTTTACTAATGCTGTTGACGCTGGCAGTATTGATAATTTGCTGTAATTTAAATAAATATAAAAAGCCTAATCACATTGATTAGGCTTTTTTGATAAATTCTGTTTTTAAAACTATTCCGCGCATACCGTCTATACTGCATTCGATTTCACCTTCTTCGTCGGTTAGTCTAATGTTTTTAGCTTTGGTACCTTTTTTGATAACAGTACTGCTACCTTTTAGTTTTAAATCTTTTATAAGAATAATACTGTCACCATTCTCCAGTATGTTGCCATTACTGTCTTTTTGGACTACTACGTCATCGTCTTGTTCTTGCATTTTTGTATTGTACAGCAGTTATCGGCTATAAACCAGGGGATTGCCAATATGTCTCTTTATTAGTGGTATAATGAACTCATGAATTCATACAACTGGTACAGTACGATAATAAGACCATCTTGGGCGCCACCTAACTATTTATTTGGACCAGTATGGACTTTTCTTTATATTTTAATTGCTATTTCTTTTGGTAAAGTATTCGTAATGTTTTACGAAAAGAAGATTCCTTTTGCTGTAATGCTGCCATTTTTGTTAAATCTATTTTTTAATTTTATTTTTACACCATTGCAGTTTGGTCTTAAAAATAATTTATTAGCTGCTGCCGATATTATTTTGGTACTAGCTACTTTAATATGGGCAATGGTGGCTATATACCCACATCTTAAATGGGTTACTTATATGCAAATACCATATTTGCTATGGGTATCTTTTGCTACAGTTTTGCAATTAACTATTACATTTTTAAATAAATAAATACGGGGGAAATTATAATTTTGGTCATTGGAATCTTTGCGGTATTACAAAAACCACGGTTTGATCCGTGGTTTTTGTAATTAATTATTTTTGTCTAGTATTGGGTTTTGGTCCTCGTTAAGTGTTTTTAAAACTTTTTCCTTGTGAATACTTTGAATTAAATCAAAAGCTTGGTTTTCGTCTCCATTAAATTCTTGGATCATTGTTTTGATTTCGTTTGTTCTTTTTTCCCATTCGGTTATACAAGAATTCAAAACTTCCAAGTTAGGTGTATATTCTGTGTTTGCATCAATTAATGTCGGTATATTTTTGATATTTCTGTAGTCTATATTTCCGTTACCCCATGGTCTTATTTCAAATTCAGCTAAAGCTTCTTCTACGGAACTACTGTATTTATTTAGTCCAGCACGAAGGTTAGGGTTTGCGTCTATTATTTCTTTGATTTCATGTACGAAATCTGCGTTTTGGTTGTTTAGTTTATTTGATAGCAAAACAGCCTGTTCTTTTATTTCGGCAGAGCTCTCTTTTTTACTAGGCTCTATTTTAAAATTTTCCATGCTTGTATTATATCAAATCCGGGTTTGTTCTTAAAGTAAGCCTATTTTGCTATAATTTATCTATGCATTTAAACGAACTAAACGAAGAAGAAAAGCGTGTAATCTTGGATAAAGGTACCGAAATGCCTTTTGAGGGCGAATACGTCAACAATACCGCACACGGGGTGTATGTATGCAGGCAGTGCAATGCGCCGCTGTATAATTCTAAAGACAAATTTGAATCTACTTGCGGCTGGCCCAGCTTTGACGATGAAATTCCTGGTGCAGTAACACGTACAATAGACGCCGATGGTATCCGTACTGAAATAACCTGCGCTAATTGCGGCGGCCACCTGGGGCATGTATTTATGGGCGAAATGCTAACAGACAAAAATATTCGTCATTGTGTAAATTCTATTTCATTAAAATTTGTAGAAGCTAATTAAAGCAGTATGTCTTATTGCGACTATGTAAAAACTTTGGACAAAGATAATGTGCACCGCATATACCACGACCAATTCTATGGCGTGGATATTACGGACGACAATGATTTGTTTGAAAGATTGGTACTGGAGATAAACCAAGCTGGTCTTAGCTGGAATACAATACTAAACAAGCAAAAGAATTTTAAAAAAGCTTACGGTAATTTTAATATTAAAAAGGTTGCCAAGTATGGCGACGCTGACCGCGCGCGGCTACTGTCCGACGCTGGCATAATCCGTAACAGGCTAAAGGTAGACGCCGCAATATATAATGCGGGCGTAATACTGGCTTTGCAAAAAGAATACGGATCTTTTCATAAATGGCTATTGCAGTACCGCGGCCAAGATAAGTCTGA
>CAZWBZ010000012.1:9468-19213 GCA_964632605.1 uncultured Candidatus Saccharibacteria bacterium | reverse complement strand
GAATCGAACCTACGACCATCTCCTTAAAAGGGAGCTGCTCTACCGACTGAGCTACAAGGGGATATTTATGATTTATATAGATACCAAAACAGGTAAAATATACATTAGCCAAATAATCAATTTATGCTAGGCTATGTGTATGAAGATACCACGAAAGCCAAGTAAAATCAACTCCATAGTCCTTGTTGTAGACAATGTTCGCAGTAGCGAGAACGTTGGCTCATTTTTTCGCACTGCGGACGCCGCGGGGGTAGACCATATTTTTCTTGTAGGTATTACTCCTAATCCACTGGATAAATTTGGCCGCCCAGATGGGAAGATTGCCAAAACAGCCCTGGGCGCCGAAAAAGACATAGCCCATACGTCTGTTAAAACTATAAATCCCTTAATAAAAAAGCTTAAAAAAGATGGATATACTGTGGTTGCTTTAGAGCTGGATAAAAACGCTATAGATTATAGAGAGCTTTTAGTTCAAAAAGATCTATCTGAAAATCTGGCTTTAATCGTAGGTAACGAGGTTACGGGCATAAAACCAGGGGTCTTGAAAAACGCCGATTATATTGTGGAAATACCTATGCGGGGCAACAAGGAATCCTTAAATGTCTCGGTTTCTACTGGGGTCATGCTCTACGAAATGTCTCGTTTGTGGTAGAATAGCCTTATGAAAAAAGTACACATTTTTATATTGACCATACTTATTATTGTAATTGGAATCGTAGTTTTAGCTGTCTCTACTAACAATCAAACAAAGAAAGATAATAACCCTGTTAAAACTGCAGCACTGCAGCAAGTTGCTGACGCACTAACAACTAGTGGGGCAAAATTCTTTGGGGCTTCATGGTGTCCACATTGTGCAGAGCAAAAGTCTTTTTTTGCTAAAGCTGTAAAATCTGTGCCTTATATCGAATGTTCTGTCGGAGGAGCAGGTACACCCCAAACTCAAATTTGTATAGACAATAAAATAGAATCTTATCCTACATGGGAATTTTCTGGTAAAAGAGTTACCATGACAATTGTTCCATTAGACTTGGCTGCAATAGTAGGGCAGACATTAACTGCTGAAGCAACTGCAGAATTAACTATTCAAAAAGATGAATTTCTAGCTAAATTAACACCAACTCAAAAAGATTCATATTTAAAACAAATAGAATCTCTAACAGTAAAAAAATAATATGTTTCTTTCAGTCTTTAATAACATATATAGTCTTGGAATACTGGCAGTAGTTTTTATTTCAATCATTACACTACTTGCTTTGGCATTTTTTAAGAATGAAAAAAATGGCTGGCTATCTTATGTAAAAAATAATGCTTTAAATTTATATTTAACATTATTAATTGTTGCTAGCTTGGGAAGTCTTTATTATTCAGAATTTGCAGATTTTACTCCTTGTAAATTGTGCTGGTGGCAACGTATATTTATTTTCCCTCAGGTAGTTTTAATTTTGATAGCAAAGTTTAAAAGACAAGGGTTATCTACAATGCAAGACCTTTGGAGCTACTTGTACTGGATGACAGGTCTCGCGTTGTTTGTTTCTACTGTACATAATTATGTTTACTATTTTGGCGCAGAAAATTCTGTAACATGTGACGCTGCTGCTAGTTGTAAAGCGTACTATGTTTACGAATACGGTTTTGTAACTATTCCTTTTATGGCATTTGGCTTACTCATATCTTTGGGTACTATAATGCTTGTACGTAAATACTACACAGGGGACAGCATAGAATCTTCTAACTAATACACAATATAAAAACCCCACATTATGTGGGGTTTTTATATTGTGTATTTATCCTAAGACTACAGGCTTTCTTGCCTTTAGGAAAAACAGCCACCCAATAAATACAAAGAAAGATGCTACAAGTATTGGAGTAGTAGGAGAGAATGCCGCTGCGACAAACCCTGCTATTAATGGGGGTAGAGACTGCGCTAATGCCCCTACACTGGCGCTAATGCCTAATACCTCACCTTGTATCGATTGGTCTGAGCGGGATGAAATTAGGGCATTTAAATTGGCCATAGTTAATCCTGTACAAAGAGAGAAGAACGGTGGAATAAAATATAGCTGCCAAGCAACTCTTGGCAAGAAATACATTAGTAACATTATTGCACCCCCAATAAGAGAGAATGTTAGAATTTGCTCTTGTGTAAATTTCTTTGCTGCCCATCTTGTTACTATTGCTTGGGTTAATACACTACAGATACCAATATAAGCAAAAAAGTTCCCAATATTACCTTGGGTAAAACCAAATTTTGTAATTAGGAATACTCCAAAGAATGTTGTAAAAAATGAAAATCCAGCGGTAAACAAAAATGATGTGTAGTACAAACCTTTTAATTTTGGCATAGAAAATGCCTGAAAAATGTTCCGTATAGATTTATTTAAAGACATTGCCTTGGTGGACAAAACTTTATGAGTCTCAGGCAGGAAGAAATAAATAGAGATAACATTTAGTAGCGCAAGAATAGCCGCAAAATAAAATGGAGTAGATGCGTTAAACCAGGATACTACATTTGGGTCAGAAAGTTTGCCTCCGATAAACGGTCCAAATATAAAGCCCAGTCCAAAAGCAGCACCTATCATTCCAAAATTTCTTGCGCGGTTTTCCGGGGTAGTAACATCAGAGATGGTTGCTTGGGCTACAGAAATATTTCCGCCAGTCATACCATCAAAAAATCTAGAGAAGAAAAGCAAAGGAATATTTTTGGTAATTATTCCAATCGCAAAAAGAAGATAAGAAAAAGATGTTCCTAGTATTGAAATTATCAGGACTGGTTTACGGCCATAACGGTCAGATAGTTGACCAAGCACGGGCGTTGCAAAGAATTGACCTATTGGGTATACCGCAGTCAAAAGACCCAGTATTAATAGTCCTGATTTTGCTGTATCTGGAGTTAGTAAATAAAATGGTGACGAAGGGTCTGCGACTAATGCTGGGATTACAGGTATTAAGATACCAACCCCAAGCAGGTCTAAAAAGATTGTAAAAAATATGATTTTTATTATTCTGGGCATATGCGAGTATACCGCGAGATATGCTATTTGTACATTTGCTGATGGACAGGGCAGTAGTGGCTACTGCGCCCAGTTATTACCTTGCGGGTGATTATTCCACTGCAGTTTTTCTTACTACATTTTGTGCCAGTCTTTCTATAAGCGTTGTGGTTGTTTTGGAATTCGCCGCGCTTACCATAAATATTGCGGTAGTCGCTCATAGAATCTCCGCCAAAATCTATACCTTTTTTAAGTACTGATATCATTGCAGCGTGCATTAACTTTTTTTGTTTAGTTGGAATTTCTGCCCATTTGCTTTCAGGATGGACGCCAGCTAAGAAAAGAAGTTCGTCGCTATAAATATTACCAATACCGGAAATTGTCCTGGTGTCCATTAATAGTATTTTAATAGGTCTGGAATTTGCGGGGGCACTATCCAGCGCTAAAACAAAATCGCTATAGCTGATATCTGGGTCCAAAGGTTCTGGTCCGTGAGATCCTAAATGTTTTTCGTGGTGGTCATTATTTTCCAGTAATGCTACTTTGGCAAATTTACGAGTATCACACAAAACTAGCTGCCGGGTATTTTTGCCTTTGTTTAGCGTAAACACAACATGCACAAATCTATTAAATGGGTCATGCAATGCTGTATTCTTTTCGTCTTCGTGAACGTGCCATTTGTTTTGTTTTTTATCGTAGTCATATAAGCCCACCATCATATGGCCGGTCATCTTCATGTGAATTAGTACAGTAGTCTTGTTTGATAGTTCTATTAAAATATTTTTACCGCGTCTTTTTGCGTTAACTATTTTTTGATCTTTTATGGTTTTGGAAAAGTTTTTAAAGTAGGGCAGGTATTTTATAGTTTCGTAGAAATCTATTCTACTGGGTTTAGTTACAGCTAAATCAGTCCAGACGTCTACTATCGTCCAGTTTTTACATTCGTCATTTATGCCTTTTACGGTAGTAGTTACTTCGGGTAATTCTGGCATATTTATTTTTATATTTTTCGGACAATACGCAGTACTGCGCGAATAACTTTTTGAGTATCTTCCTGGTCTACATCTTCCGGCAAGTTAGATAACGCTTCGCGTATTTCTGCAGGGGAATAACCCAGTGCTGCTAGTGCATCAAATACGTCACCTGACATATCTCCAGCAATGTCGCCGCTAATATTACCAACTTTGTCTTTTAGTTCTAGAATTATTTTTTCACTAGTCTTTTTACCAATACCACTGACTTTAGTAAGAAATGTGCTGTCGCCTTTACTAATAGCTTTCATTAGTGTGTCTACTGGTGCCAGGGTTAGTATGCCCAGTGCACCGCGCGGGCCAATACCAGAAATAGAAATAAGCATCATAAAGAAATCCTTAGTGCGTTTGTCTTTAAAACCGAACAATTCAAGCGCATCTTCTCTAACTACTGTTTCTATGTAAAGAGCGGCTTCTTCGCCATTGTGGGGGATATCAAGGGGTGCCATATGGACAAGGTAGCCCACACCGCGAACGTCTAAAATAATAGACTTTTCTCCTGATTCAATAACTGTACCGCGTAAATAACCTATCATTTTTTGATTATAGCATACCGTGCTAACATGGGTTTACATGGTGCCCAATAAACACAAAATAAGATTAGCTGCCCTGATAATTGCTCTTTTAGGGGCAAGTTTTTTGGCTGTGAAAAGTAATTCTCAAATCACAGAACCTATTTTAAAAATAGATAATAAAATAATACAAAAGGTAAAAATAGATTCTGTTAGTATTGGATTTGTGGGGGATATCACACCTGATATATTATTGGGAAATCCTAAAACACCTTTTGATAGTTTAAAAAGCTTACTACAAGAGCCAGATATAATGGTGGGTAATCTAGAAGGAACAGTAACAAACGAAATAGTTTCAAAATGCAAAACTGATTCAAAAAATTGTTTTGCGTTCAAAGGGGATAGTTTGTTTGTAGATTATTTAAACGACTCTGGGTTTGACGTACTAAATATGGCGAATAACCATGCTTTTGATTTTGGTCGTGAAGGCTTTCTTGATACTCAAAAATTTCTATATGATAAAAATATATCCAGTATCGGTGCTCCAAACCAAATTACTATAATAGAAAAAAATGGAATAAAAATTGCCTTTGTTGGCTTTGCGCCCAATAGTCGGGTTAATTCTTTTTTAGATAAAGAAAATATTACAAAAAATATTTCTAATGCAAAATCTCAATCCGATATTGTAATAGCGGTGATTCATGCCGGAGGAGAAGGCTCTATGCATTCTCATGTAAAACCTGGAGATGAAATTTATTTAAACGAAAACCGAGGTAATACAGTAGAGCTAGCTCATTTGATTATAGATTCCGGCGCTTCTGCGGTACTTGGCTCTGGGCCACATATTTTGCGTGGGGTAGAGAATTATAAAGGTAAAATTATTGCTTATTCAATGGGGAATTTTTTTGGGGCAGGTAAATTGTCTACTGCAGGGGAACTAAAGTTTTCTGGAATTTTGAATATTGAATTAAATAAAAATGGGGAAATTTTAAACACTAAAATTACACCAATTATTCTTGATGGGGCAGGGTTCCCATATTTAGATACAAGCTTGAGATCTATAGATATTATAAATAATCTCTCTAGAGATGACTTTGGGGGACAGGCTTTTACTTTTTAGAATTCTATGCTATAGTAACTACACCTGTACACCGTGTAGTATAGGCTTAATAAAGAACTAATATACTATGCCAATAACAAAAAATGCTAAGAAGGCACATCGTTCTAGTCTTGTGAAAAAGGCTTCAAACGATATGGTTACAAAGCAATACAAAGAAGCATCAAAAGCTGTAATGAAGCTTGCTAAGACTGACAAGACTGCTGCAAAAGCACTTGTTCCAAAAGCTCAAGCTGCAATTGATAAAGCTACAAAGAAAGGTGTTTTAAAACAAAACACTGCATCTCGTAAAAAAGCACTTCTTTCTCGCGCTACAAAAGCGTAAATAAAAAACCACCATACGGTGGTTTTTTTATTTATGCTAGTATATGTTTATGAAAGAGATTTTAGAACTAAAAGAAAATTCTGAAAATTTAGATAATGCCAGTATGGAGCTAATTCTTGGTTCAGAGTTTAAAGGGCAGACTTTAAATAAAAAAGATCTTTATAACCTAGTCCAAAAAGAGTGGCAAAAGATAACTAAAGAAAATGATTTATTCCCAAAGAAATTAGATACATTAGAGGGATTGGATGCTATAAGAGAAATTTGTGATAAACTCAGCAAGACAAAATCTGGCTTTGCTACTTCTCCGGGACTTTATGAATCTTTAGATGAAAAAAGTAGCGGTTTGGATTGCGTGTCGGCTTCTATGGTTTTAGCTACTTATTTAGAGGAAAAAGGGATTAATTTTAGTTATGTCTCTCCTGTGAATCACATTGCTTTGTTTGTGGAATTGGGCGATAAGACTTACTATATTGATTCTAGAAATAATAGAGTTACAGATTTAGCTAATTATATTAAGAGTACAGAAGATTTGGGTGACTTTGAAAAAGTTAATTTTGATATAAAGCTAGAAGACAAGTTTTATTCTTTTGTGTATAAATATAAAAACAAACCAGATATATTAAAAGCGGTTTTGGGTAATATTTTTGTATTAAAAGAGCTTAATGGTGGTGACGATTCAAATGCATCTATGTCTTTAAAAACCCATAAAGATGCGGCGCAAAGTATCGGGGATAAATTAGAGAATATTAACTGGAAAAAAATGAATACTTATATGGATAATTATCCTCATTATCCTGAAAAAACAAAAGAAATTTTGGAAGAAGAAAATTTAAGACTAAAAAAAATTGGGTTTTATAGGAGTTAGTCTATTCCAAGAGGCTTAGGATTTTTAAAGATTTTTCTTTTAGTTCTTCAAAATCATTAGCTTGAGACGCTATTAGTTCTTTTATTTTTTCTACTTCTACTTTATAAGGGGATTCTAGGTCTATATCTGTAAAGAAATCTTTTAGATCTTCTGCGCTAAGAGTATTTTTATTCTTAAGTAAAAATTCAAATTTGTCTGGGTAATTTTTCTTTATATGTAGCGTTACCCAAGTTGTTTGGTTTTCTCTAATGTCTTTGAATAAATCTTTACCAGTTTTTTCGTCGGTGCAGTCTTTGATATCATCTCTTATTTGGTACAGTAGCCCTATTTGCATCATCAAATTATTTAGAACTTTTAAATAATTTT
The DNA here is from genome assembly GCA_964632605.1 of uncultured Candidatus Saccharibacteria bacterium. Classification (GTDB taxonomy): domain Bacteria; phylum Patescibacteriota; class Minisyncoccia; order Phycocordibacterales; family UBA9973; genus 2-01-FULL-33-17. Next base: position 12,007 of record CAZWBZ010000012.1, on the reverse strand, counting down.
CACTTTCTTTTGTTTCTTTTAGAGAAGTTCCAATTTCAGCAGGACTAACAAAAGTATACCAAGCTGTCTTTAACTCATGTCTGCCTTTTATGTATTCTTCAGGAATTGTTCCATATTCTTCATTAGACCCAATTGTATCTATGTATTGACCTTGGATTGTTCTTTTTGCCATTTCAAAAAAACTTTCTTTAGTTCTTGTTTCTAGATTTGACGCAAATTCAAAACATTTTGTTAAAAATAAATCCCCGTAAAGTATCGCCAAATCTCTACCAATGGTTTTACTTAATTTAGAAAACTTCATTGCATAGCTGTGGATAGTAGGGGAATTTCTTCTAAAATCAGCATTATCAATAATATCATCATGAATAAGTGCTGAAAGATGAAAGAATTCAAAAGCCATACAAGCATTAAAAACCTGTTTGTCTGATAGATCTTTACCTGCAAAATAAGACACAATAAAAGGTCTAATTCTTTTGCCACCATAAGAATAGTCTAAAATAACCTGCTTTAGTTCGTCCTGAGTAGTGTCGGCTATATTGTAGAAAGACCTTTGTTTTTCAAGGGTTTCTATGATTTCTTTTTTGAAAAGTGGTTCAAATTCTTGGGTTAAATTCTTAATCTCATCTACAATTTCCATGTATGCTACAATTGAATAATTAATATGCAGGATTATAACACAAAACAGTTGGCCCAATTTCATAATGATTTTATATACTGCAAACAGTATATTTCTTCTTATGGGTCTAACTATAATTTAGCGACATTACTTTTTACTAAAAACGTCAGAGAAAATACAACAATTCTTTATGCATTCTTTCGTTTTATTGACGAAGTTGTGGATTCGCCAGAGGCAGGGACTAGTAATGAAGAAATAATTAATTCTTTAAATAAAATCAAAAAAGAATGGCAAGACATAATAAACAAAGACATTAGTCTTGATCAAGCTAACCCAATACTGCGGGCAACCTTTTTTGTTTTTGAGTCAAACAATATACCTTTTGAATATTCTATTTCTTTTATTGATGCCATGATTATGGATACAAAAATTAAAAGATATGAGACATATGCAGAACTTGAAAAATATATGTACGGATCAGCCAGCGTTGTCGGGTATATTATGACCTATCTTGTAGGGTATTCTAGCCATGAAGCTTTTACTTTTGCTAAATATTACGGAGAAGCAATGCAGTTAACAAACTTTTTGCGTGACATAGAAGAAGACTATGTTTTAAGAGATAGAATATATCTGCCACTAGATCTAATGCGTAAATATTCTGTCACAGAAGAAATGATAAAAGATAAAAACCCAACGCAAGAATTAAAAAATCTTATTAAAGAGTTGTATTTAAAATCCCAAGAATTATATACAAATGGCCGACAAGGTTTTAAATTTTTAAATTCTAAAAATCTTTTGCCCATCATTGTCGCGGGGGATATTTACGAATACAACTTGAACATCTTAAGAAAAAGAAATTATAACCCATTTGGCAGGAGAATTCGGGTGCCTTTTTTAAGAAAGATATTAATCATTATTAAAAACTATTTACTAAAATGGACAAAGAATTAAAGAACAAAACAGTAATTATCATTGGCGCTGGTATTGGCGGTCTTGCTGCTGCTAATATATTCGCTAAAGCTGGGCACAATGTGACCGTTCTTGAGAAAAACAGTACTCTTGGCGGGAGAACTAATGTCTTTACTGAAAAAGGTTTTACTTTTGATATGGGCCCATCTTGGTATTTAATGCCAGATGTTTTCGAGCATTACTATAGTCTAATAGGGGAAGATGTAAATAAACATTTGGATTTAATAAAACTAAACCCATCGTATCGAACATTTTTTGAAAACAATAAGCAAATAGATATTAGTCCTGACGTTTCAAAAACAAAAGAACTTTTTGAATCTTTAGAGCCAGGCGCAGGAGATAAATTTGAAAGCTATATAAAGCAAAGTTCATTTCAGTATAATGTTGCTTATAAAAATTTCCTATTCAAGAACTATGATTCTGTATTGGATTTTTTTAACCTAAAGGTTATAAGAAATGGATTAAAGATGAATCTTTTTTCTAATATGAATTCTTATGTCGATAAGTTTTTTCAAAATAGTGTAATTCATAAAGTTTTAGAATATACATTGGTTTTCTTAGGGGCTTCGCCTTATAATGCGCCGGCTATTTATGCGTTAATGAGTCATGTTGATTTTGTACAAGGTGTATTTTATCCCAAAGGTGGTCTTTATGAAATAATAAAATCTTTTAAAAATATTTCTGATAAAAATAATGTCATTTTAAAAACAGGGGAAGAAGCTTTGGAGATAATATGTGACGGCGGTAAAGCTATTGGCGTTAAGACTGCCCTGGATACTTATTATGCAGATATTATTATATCTAATGCGGATATTGCGCATACCGAACTGTCTTTGATTAAAGATGAAAAATTGCGCATGTATAGCCGTAAGTATTGGGACAATATTGTGATGGCTCCTTCGGGCTTTATTCTATATATGGGTTTAAACAAAGAAATACCAGGACTTTTGCATC
>CAZWBZ010000012.1:0-9458 GCA_964632605.1 uncultured Candidatus Saccharibacteria bacterium | reverse complement strand
AATCTTTATTTCGTGGATGATTGGAAGAAAAACTTTGATGATATTTTTGAAAACCCAAAACCCCCAATAAATCCATGTTTTTATGTATGCTGCCCAACAAAGACAGACAAAACCATCGCTCCGCCAGGCAAGGATTCTCTTTTTGTACTGGTTCCTTTTCCTGCAAATGTATTCATGACTGAAGAAGAAAAAGAATCCTACAAAGAGCACATAATAGATCTTATGATAGATAAGATGAATCTTGAAACATTGCGCGGCGATATAGAGTATCTAAGAACTTATGATTCTAAAGATTTTAAAGACGACTATAATTCTTTCCAGGGTACTGCTTTGGGTTTTGCGCATACGCTAATGCAAAGCGCTAGTTTTAGACCTAAAAACATTCATTCTAAAATAAAAAATCTTTACTTTGTTGGGGCTGGTACTACTCCTGGGGTGGGGCTACCAATGTGTTTGATTTCCGCAGAACTTGTTTATAAAAGAGTTTATAATATAAAAGGGGATGGCCCTTTGCCCAATCTAAATGGTTAATAACAAAAAAATTTTATTTTTTACATTGCCTGCATATGGCCACGTGTCAGAGATATTTTTTGTTATTAAAAAATTAGCAGAATCTAATGATGTAACTGTTTATACTTCAAATAAGTTTAAAGATTTTTTTAATGTTATTCCTAATTTAAATATTGTAACGTATGGTTTGGCCGATAATAATTTTGTTTTTAGCCGTAACCCTATAGAGCTGTCGATTCATTTAAATAAAATTTCTAAAGAGATTATTCAAAATATTGATATCAATCTTCTTAATCCTGATATGGTTTTTTATGATACGTATGCTGTTTGGGGTAGCGCTGTGTCTTCTAAGATAAACACTAAAAGTATTTCTTATTCACCTAGCTATTCTCAAAATTGGTCTACATTTTTGCCGGCGTCTTTGGATATTCCATCTTTAAAATATTGGTTTAGTATTTTTAAATATGGTCAAAAAGCTTTTAAAAATAAAGGTTTTAAGTCTTTAAATGATTTTAGTAAAATATTGCCGCCATATGCTAAAAACCATATTTGTTTGATTCCTGAAATTATTCAGCCTAAAATATCTTTTAACAAAAAACATATTTATGCTGCGCCTAGTTTGGATGGGGATTATACTACTGGCAATGCTAGGGATGTAGTGTATTTGTCTTTAGGGACTTTGTATATAGATAAAGAAGTTTTAATAAAATATATAAATATTTTTAAAAAGTTAAGCTTAAAAACTATTGTTTCTGCTGGAGCTTATGCAGATGAGTTAAAAGAATACCAAGATGATAATATAAAAATCTTTGATTTTGTGGATCAAAAAAAAGTACTTTCATCTGCTTATTTATTTGTAACGCATGCCGGGACAAATTCTGTTATTGAATCTATTGGTAATTCTGTACCAATGATTTGTCTTCCTCAAGCTGTAGACCAGTATTCTTTTGCTGGCGTTGTACATAAGAATAAATTCGGGCAGTATTTTAACCAGTCATGGGGTACTAAAAAGACAGAAAATAAAGTCAAAGACTTTCTTCTACTTCTAGACGTATATAAAAATAAAATAGATTCTTATAATAAAAATTCTAAAAAAGATAATTTAGATAGAATTATTAACTTTATCGAGATTTGTTTTAATAAGAAGAATAACTAAAACTAATACTAGTCCAATAAGACTACTTAAAATCATTCCATTCATTAAATTATATATACTCCAAAAGGACGCGATATAAATCGTAAATAAAGGTGTAACCAGCAAATTATTTTTATTCTCTTTGTATATTAATATAGCAGCTCCTAGCGTACCCAGTATTAACCAACCTATGTAGTTAGACCAGGGGACTCCATACCATGGCCCAGAATTTGCCCAACTCCATAGGCCCAGTTTTATTGCACCTGGGTCAATAACTAAATCAGTAATTACCAATAAAATACCTACCAACAAGGCTTTTACGGCTTTTTTGTTAAATATAGTAGACAGGGAATATGCTTCTACTACTAGCGTTCCCCATACAAAAAACATTACAAGAGGTGTTTCAAACAGTTGCGGCTGAAACAGCACATTGTATTTAAAATCTCCGTAGATTACCCCAGTTTTCGCCCCAATAATTTCTAATGAAAACAAAACTAATCCCAGTAATAAAAATCTTTGAAGACTAATTTTTTTTAAAACACCAGATTTAATCAATGAGAAAAAACAGATCAAAGGAAGCAGTACGGACGTTATTAAAACCAAATTTATTGAGCTAAAGTTTGAGAAATAGCTAAGTAGTCCAGAAAGTATTCCAATAAGAACAAATATAAAAATATTTAAATTATTTTTTATCATTAAAAGTTCTTTTTTCTATAAGTACAGCTGCAACCATTCCACAAATTGTAAAAATTAAATAACCTATTATAAATTGTACAAAAGTATAAGGGATACTCTTTAGTGTTCCTAATACACAAACAGTGGTCCATGAGATTAAAGATACTGCTCCGCAAGCAAAAGCTATTCTTCTTATTGGTCTTTTGCTTTTAAATTTTAATAATCCGCGGTCGTCAAAATGAGGGGATACGACTTTGTGTAGAAATAGCCCATTTACTAAAAGCACAACCATTATGATCATCTTAGAAATAAATTTCTGTGAATGTTCGTATTTGTAGGGGTCAGAGAAAAAAATTGCAAACCCAGACAAAATAATAACAATTAAAGACACCCACACCGCAGTAGAAAGGAAACGCAGTGTTTTTCTTTCTGTTTCATTTAGTGTTTTGTTGTGGCTATAGAAATTAAACAGTAAGTCCGATGTAAGAGCGCTACCCATACCCATAACGACAGACAGTACATGAAATACTAAGAAAAGAGCCTTATTTTCTACAAAAAAATCTATTGCTTCCATATATAACACTATAGCATATATGCTTTAAGGGGGCTCTTTTAAAATCTAGACTTTTATGATATAGTCTTTTCACAATTGAATATTGTATTGGAGGCGTGGCTGAGTGGTTGAAGGCACTTGTCTTGAAAACAAGAGACCCTTTGCGGGGTTCGGGAGTTCGAATCTCCCCGCCTCCTCCAAAATTAAAAACCTACGAAAGTAGGTTTTTAATTTTTATGTTCTTCTGGGTTAAAGGTTTCTGCGACTTCGGCCATGCCTGGAATTTTTTCGGTTAGCTTTCTCTTATCTTCTATTAAAGATTCCATTTTTTTACTAAGCTCGAGCATTTTTTCTGTATTTGCTCTTGTACTTTCTATCTCGATAGATAAAGGGGATACTGCTCCAAACATTGCACGAATATTGTTTACTGAATTAATAGTTTCTTGGTTTGAAGACTCCAGGTCTGAAATTTTTGCATTAACGTCTCTTATTTCACTATTTAGAATATTTATCTTTTCTTCGCTGGATAAAACTGTTTCAGCTAAAGATGCTTCGGGGGTTTTGTGTTCCTCGACTACTTCTTTTGCAGCATCTAGATTATTTTTAGGTATTTCGGTATTTAACTCGTCCATGTTCATATAATAGCATTTTTATAAATAAAACATGATTTTGTAATATAAATTGTCTTTATTCGTATATAATAAGCAGATGGAAGATAGTTCTCTTGTTTCGGACAAGGATCTTGTTGTTTCGAGTTTAAAAAACCCGGAAGATTTTGTGTATTTAATTCGCAGATACGAAGATGCAATTTCTAGATATGTTCGCCGTAGATCCAAAGCAACAGCCGCAGACGCCAGTGACATAGTTCAAGAGATTTTTATAAAAGTTTATCGAAATTTAAACGACTTTGATACAGGACTTTCTTTTTCTTCTTGGATTTATCGTATTGCTCATAACAGTATTATTGACTGGTATCGCAAAGAAAAGAAAAGAGATTATATATCTATCGACGAAGAGGATTCTGGTATTTTGTCTAGCTTAGCAGGCAATGAATCTGCAGATGGTTTTACTCTTACCGAAGAAATTAAAAAAGAAATCACCGAAATACTGGAGGAGATGGATTCGAACTACAAAGATGTCTTAGTTCTGAGATTTTTTGAAGACAAAAGTTACGAAGAAATATCGGATATTATGCAAATACCTGTATCGGCAGTAGGTGTAAAAATAAATCGCGCCAAAAAAATAGTAAAGAAAAAATTATTAGCTAAAACAAAGAATTAATATATGGAAGAAGATAAAATTTTAAATAAAATCTTAACCGAGAACATAAAACCTATTTCTAAGAGATATTTCTTGATAAAACGTTACAGTGTAATGGTTTTTGGGCTATTAATTACTATTTTGGGTGCGGTGGTCTTTGCTAAAATTTTTGCATCTATTTTAGTCTCTGGCTGGGAATATTGGGATTATGTTTACGATTCTTTTGGGTCATTTTTGTACGCAGCTATGCCTTTGATGTGGATTCTTTTGTTGGTTGTTTTTACATTTTTAACGCCTTTTATTTTAGAAAAGACAGCTCATGGATATAGATATAAAAAAATAATTTTAGTTTTATTTAGCATACTAACAAGTATCGTTTTAGGTATTCTTATTTTAAAAGTTGGGGCTTATTCGGGTGCAAATAAATATTTTACTAACAGCACAGAAGAGAGAGAAGCTTCTTTGTGGGTTAGACCAAACCAAGGCCGTCTTGCTGGAAAAATAACACTAAGAGCTACTGACAGTGTTATCTTGGAAGACTATCATGGGAAAGTTTGGGCAGTAGATGTAACAAATCTTTTACCCGTTTCAAAACAGGTCTCTGAAGACAGTGAACAAGTTAGAATCGTGGGCGTGGAAGTAGACGAAAATACCTTTATTGCTTGCCAGGTAATGCCGCTGGATATTTCTTCTGATTTAAACTTAAAAATCCCCAAAGAGTCTTTGGAAATAAGAGATTTAAAGTCTAATAGTATCATAAATGATGTTTGTAACTCTGTGCTTAACAAGGGTTTGTAATAAAAATATTTATCTAACGTAGTAATAGATAGAGAGTTAAATCTCATATTATTAACGATAAAATATTATGAAAAATTTTAATAAAAATACAAAAACAGCTCTTATTCTTGGTGGAATAATTGCAACTAGTCTTGTAGCAAGCCCAGCTTTTGCTGATAATGGAAAATCTTCTTCACATGGTGATGTTAAGAATCAAATGCAGATGAATTGGGGGAAAGGTTTGGACGACGACGACCATTTTGACGATAAAAAATTTAAAAATATTGCAATAAATAATGCTGGAGCAGATAAAGTTAGATTAGCTATCGAATCTAAAAATTACACTGCTTTTAAGGATTCATTAACTGCAATAAACGTAAAAGAAATCCCAACAGAAGCTCAATTTAACCTATTGGTGGATGCTTATACTAAAGCAAAAGCAGGGGATATCGTAGGAGCTCAAAAGATCTTAAAAGACAACAATCTCTCTCCTTTGCTTAACCGTTTTATTATGGGGCAACATTTAGAACTAACTGATGCTCAAAAAACTATACTAAAACAGGCAGAAGAGCTTATAAAACAAGGTAAAACAGAAGAAGCTAAAAAACTTTTAGAAACAGCCGGTCTTCCAGCAATGCCAATGTCTAAAAAAGACATGAAAATGCCTGAAAATGCTGAAAAAATCAAAACAGCTATGGAAACAGCAAAAACTTTGCGTAGTCAGGGCAAAACAGAAGAAGCTAAAAAGGTTTTAACTGATGCTGGGATCTCTGAAAAATCAATTTCAAAAATAGATAAAGAATTTTCAAAACAAGAACAAAAAGAAAGAAAATCTTTGGTAAAAATTTTCAAAAAATTCTTCAAATTTAACAAAGAAGACTAATTTTTTTTCCAAGTCGACAAAGTAAAAACTACACCACTCTATCCTGGAGTGGTTTTTGCTTTTTTACCCTTTATTTTTATTGCTATTTAGTACGTCCGGCGTTATAATATAAAGGTAATATTTAGAGGTATTACAAAACAAGATGAAGACAATTTTTTCTTTCAACAAACATAAAGCAAATGGTACTTTTGCTGCTGGGAAGAGCTTGTTTTTCGTCGCCTCTATTCTAATTTTAACCTTAATAATTAACCCTTTTACGGCTTTTGCTGTTACTGGGTCTCCAGCACTACTTCATCACCAAGGAAGACTTCTTGATTCAAGTGGAAATTTATTGGGTGGATCAAGTGGAACAAATTATTGTTTCAAGTTTTCTTTGTATGATAATTCTACAGTAGGACTGGGGACAAAGTTGTGGCCTACTGGGGCTGCAAGCACTATGACAGTGAATGTTAAGAACGGTGTTCTTAACGCAAACGTTGGTGATGTTGCTGCAGGTGGTAACACTTTGGATTTTGATTTTAATTCAACAGACGAAACTTATTTAGATATCCAAGTTGCTAATTCTGTCTCTGGATCTTGTAGTGGAGTATCATCATTTGAAAATTTAAACCCTCGTCAAAGAATTACTTCTGCACCGTATGCTTTGAACGCAAACAAAGTTGGTGGTTTTACTCCTTCACAAACTCCAACTGGTAATAATATTCCTGTTTTAACATCTGGTAATCTTGTTTTGACTGGAACTGTTGAGTCAGGCGGACTAAAACTTACTTTGGGCTCTGATGCTACTGGAGATATTTTCTTCCGAAATAGTTCTGGTAATTTTGATAGACTTCCAATTGGTACAACTGGCCAAGTTCTTGTTGCTGGTTCTGGAGGTGTGCCAACATGGCAAACAGTTTCTGGTACAGGGGATATGCTTGCATCAGTTTACGACGCAGATTCTAACGGTAAGATTGATGTTGCTTCTGGAGGTAGTAACGCAGGGACACTAACAGGTCTTCTTTTGGGTAATGGAACAAGCGCTTTTACTGGAATAACCGCTTCATCTGGAATTTCTGGAGCAATCTCTGACGAAACAGGGTCAGGTGCACTTGTCTTCGCAACTTCACCAACACTAACAACACCTAACATTGGTGCAGCTACTGCTACAACTGTAAACGGCTTAACTATTACAGCTAACGGCACAAATACTTTAAACATTGCTACTGGTAAGACTTTGACCGCTTCTAATACATTAACTTTTTCTGGTACAGACGGTAGTAGTGTTAACTTTGGGGCTGGCGGAACAGTTGCTTATACTGGAAGCACAATTTCAAACACACTTGCTGATGGGACAATCTTGATTGGTAACGGTTCTAACGTTGCTACTGCTGTAACACCATCAGGAGACGTAACAATATCTAATACTGGAGTTACAACAATTGGCGCAAATACTGTTGCATTGGGAACAGATACAACAGGAAACTATATCGCAACAATTGCTGATGCTGGATCAGGACGTATTACAGTTACTGGATCTGGATCAGAATCTGCTGGAGTTACTCTTGATATCGCGGATGACGCTGTTACTTTTGCTAAATTCCAAAACATTACAGACAATAGACTACTTGGACGAAGCGCTGGTACAGCAGGAGACATGCAGGAGCTAACTGTTGGTACAGGTCTCTCACTGTCTGGAGGAACTCTTTCATCTACAATTACTCAATACACAGATGAATTAGCTCAAGATGCTGTTGGGGGGATTTTATCTGGAGAATTTACATACAATGATGCTGGAAATGCAATTTCAATAAACTCTATTGCTTGGTCAAAAATCACATCTACTCCTACAACATTTGCAGGTTATGGTATTTCTGATACATCAGCTAACCTAAATACTGCAATTCCTGACAATACTGGTAGTGGTGCGCTTGTCTTTGCAACATCACCAACTCTCGTAACTCCAGTACTTGGTGCTGCAACCGCTACATCTATTAACGGTCTAACTATTTCAACAACAACAGGTACACTATCACTTGCTAACGGATCTACTCTTGCAACATCTGGAGCTAACTCTCTAACTCTAACTACAACAGGTGCTACAAACGTAACTCTTCCAACAACTGGTACACTTGCAACTCTTGCAGGAACTGAAGCTTTAACTAACAAGACAATCGGAAACACAAACACAGTATCATTAAAAGACACACTATTTACTGTTCAAGATGACGCTGATGCTACAAAGCTTGTTGCTTTCCAACTTTCAGGTCTAACAACAGCTACAACACGTACATATACTGCACCTAACGTTAACGGAACACTACTTACAACAGGGAACATCTCAGATATTACAGGTCTAACTAACTCTCAGATATCTGATGTTGCTTGGTCAAAAATCACATCTACTCCTACAACATTTGCAGGTTATGGTATTTCTGATACATCAGCTAACCTAAATACTGCAATTACTGACAATACTGGTAGTGGTGCGCTTGTCTTTGCAACATCACCAACACTCGTAACTCCAACTATCGCAAAGATTGCAAACCTTACAACAAACGGTTTTGTAAAAACAACAGGAAGCGATGGAACACTATCTATAGATACAAATACATACCTAACAGTTGAAGCTGACACACTAGCTACAGTTACAGGAAGAGGAGCAACTACATCTACAGCTTCATCATTTACAGGAGGCGCAACTATCCGTGGCCTAACAGTCGACAATGCAACAGCTAACTCTGATGTTCTTGCAATGTCTGTTACTGCTGCTGGAGCTTCATCATTTACAGGTACAATTACAAATGCTGACCTAAGTGCTGCAAGAACATACACATTAGCTGATTCTTCTGGAACATTTATTACAACAGGGAACATTTCTAGCATCTCTGGTTTAACTGATTCACAGATACCAGACATTTTAACTATTTCAAAACTATCAGGTGTTACAACAAACGGTTTTGTAAAAACTATCTCAGGTGACGGTAGTGTGTCTATAGATACAAATACATATCTAACAGGTAACCAAACTATAACTTTATCTGGGGATGCTAGTGGTTCTGGAACTACTTCTATTGCTGTAACTATCGCTGATAATTCTATTGACGGTACTGATATTGCTTTAGGGTCTGACGCTCAGGGAGATATTATGTACTACAACGGTACTGACTGGGTTCGTTTGCCAGCAGGGACAAGCGGCTATTTTCTAAAGACTCAGGGTACAGGAGCTAACCCAATTTGGGATGCAACTGCATCTGGTTCATTAGCTGATGCTGACTATGGTGACATAGTTGTTTCTGCTTCTGGTACTGTCTTTACTATAGATTCAGATTCTGTAGCATTAGGTACAGATACAACAGGAAACTATGTAGCAACAATTGCTGATTCAGGAGCTGCAACTATTACAGTAAACAATTCTGGTACAGAAAACGCTGGAATAACATTGGGTATTACAGCTGATTCTATAGGTGACACACAACTTGCATTTAATACTGGCCAAAATCTTACAACAGCGAGTAGCGTTACTTTTGCTACTGTTGATACTGGCCAGGGAGCTAACGAGCTCTTTGATATGGATCAAAATGTGCTTACTACTTCAGGTGTTACTTTTGCTGGGTTAACATTATCTAACCTTGCCGGCGGCGGAACACAATGTCTCCAAGTATCTAATACTGGTGTTATCTCTG
>CAZWBZ010000011.1:12827-20292 GCA_964632605.1 uncultured Candidatus Saccharibacteria bacterium | reverse complement strand
TTATTTAACAAAACAAAACCCCAAATATTTGGGGTTTTGTTTTGTTTTCAGGCTAGAGATATATGTGCTATATTAAGCGTATGTTATTAGCTGATATTCTAATTCACGAAGATGAATCCATAATGGTTTTAAACAAACCAGCCGGACTTACTGTACACCCAGACGGCAAAGCTGACTTTGACACCTTGTCGGAGATGCTTTTAAAAGAGCGCCCAGAGATCAAAGACGTAGGGGAACCTATTGTTTTGGATGATGGCACTATTATAATGCGCCCAGGAATAGTGCACCGCTTAGACCGTGATACAAGCGGGGTTATTATTGTTGCTAAAACCGAAGAAGCCTACAAGCATTTAAAGCAGCAATTCCATGACCATACTGTAAAAAAGCACTACCGTGCACTAGTTATTGGGACATTTAGATCTCCTCGGGGTGTTATAAAAGAACCTATTGGACGGTCTAACCAAGACATTCGTAAATGGGCAGCCGGAGTACATGCACGCGGAGAAAAGAAAGAGGCTGTGACGCGCTATATGGTCCGAAGCAGTGCCAAAGTAGTAAGTTCCGAAGGAGAACACACTAGCGTCTCTGACGTGGATGTATACCCAGAAACAGGCCGTACTCACCAAATCCGTGTACACCTGCAGTACATTCAGCACCCAATATTAGGGGATGTTTTGTATGCCTCTTATTTACCAGAACTACTAAATATGAAGAGACAGGCTTTGCACGCAGAAGACATAACTTTTGTTCACCCAACTACAAATAAAAGTGTGCGTTTTATTGCTCCATTGCCAGCGGACTATCTTAATGCGCTAGAATTAATGAAGAATTAGTATGAAGGAAATGATGAGTTTTTCTAAAATTGAGAAGAAAAGTCCTGCTCAGTTAGAATTAGAACAACAGGCATATTATAAAGATCTTGTTCAGGATGTTTATAATGAGTTTTCTACTTTTGAAAGACTTATTGATTTCAAGGGAATGAGCGATGAAATATTTTTTGAAAAGATTCAAAGTTACAACCTAAAAACTTTCGAAGAATATAATAATTCAAGGAATAAAAATTTTGATGAGAGTCTGGTTAACAAATATTATCCCGGGTTTATTAAAAACTTTGATAATATCGTTGAAAAAATTAAATCTAATCAATTGGGCCGTAGTGAAATAAAACCTTTGATTGAGCCTTTGTATAATCTAACAAATAAGCCACTTCCAAACATTAAAGAAATAGAGAGAGAATTATTAAAAGAAAATAAGGAATCTATCGCCGCATAATTTATGAAGAAGAAAGGAAAACTAATTGTTATTGATGGTACAGATGGGTCAGGTAAAGCAACTCAGGTTGAGTTACTGCGTGCACGACTTGTAGAAGAAGGATACAAGGTAAAGACTGTAGATTTTCCTGAATACTATAAAAATTTCTTTGGTGAATTTATCGGGCATTGTTTGGCCGAGCAATATTATAATTGGGTCAATATTCACCCTAAAATTGCATCTGTTATTTATGCAGCAGATAGATTCGAATCAAAAGAACAAATAGATAAATGGCTAAAAGACGGGAACGTCGTTTTGGCAAATCGCTATGTTTCATCTAACCAAATTCATCAGGGTGGTAAAATTACAGACAGTAAGAAACGTAAAGACTTTTTAAAATGGCTAGATAAGATGGAATTTGAAGTCTTTAAAATTCCGCGTCCTGATGTCGTATTTTATTTAGAAGTCCCAATCAAGGTCACCCAAAAATTAATGATTGAACGTGATGCTAAACATGAAAGGCAGTATCTAAAAAAGAAGGGCGATGTTCACGAGAACGATCCAGTGTTCCTAGAAAATTCTCGTAAATCTGCACTAAAATTAATTAAAGAATTAAATAACTTTATAAAGATATCCTGCGTCAAAGGCATGAATATGCGCGAGCGCGCTGATATCCATGAAGACGTCTATAAAGAAGCTAGAAAAATAATAGGGAAGAAGTAGTATATAAAAACCGTAGATTTCTCTACGGTTTTTATATTAGTTCATTATTTTAGAATAAATAAATTTTACTATTGGGTCTATTTCTGGTCCGTAGACAATAGCTGCTCCTAATGCTCCGGTTATTGTTACAGCTATTATCCCAGCCAGCGCCAGCAATACCATGAATGGGCGCATAAATAAAATCTTTTCTGCTAGCATTATTTTAAATCTCCAGATTTTACCCAATGTGCTTTCTATTGGTAATTTTATAATATCGCTTTTGTGTAGCCATATTATTAAATACACTACTGCAATAATTCCAAAGATTACATTTGTGGTACCTGCCCAAAAACTATGTTTTTCTACAAGATCATAAAACTGCGGGAAGTTATGCTCTATCGCTTCTCCTGAATTAGCCGCAATTAGTCCACCCAAAAAACCAGTTGTAACTAGCAGGGCTTTTGCATAAAATACCCAAAATATAGACCTTACTCTTTTAAAAGAAATTATTTCTAAAAATGCGTATAGTGTTAAAAACGCAATAGGAAAATGCACTAGCAAAGGGTGGATATTACTCATACTTTAATAATACGCCTGTTTAATATAGAATACAATTTATATATGCAGATAAAAATCAAACGCCTAAAAGAAGACGCAAAGCTTCCAACATATGCTCATATTGGCGACGTTGGTATGGACATGTATGCCATGGAAACCATAACCATAGAACCAATGGGTCACCATATATTTTTTCACGGCTTTGCTTTGGAATTTCCAGTTGGCTTTGCCGCGATAGTAAAAGATAAAAGCAGTATTTCTAAAGCAGGACTGCATACCATGGGCGGCGTCTTTGATGCTGGTTACCGCGGAGAATATAATACACACATTGTTAATTTGTCTGAACAAGACTATACCGTAGAAGTTGGTGACAAAGTTGCGCAGCTAATTATTTACCCAGTTGCTATTCCTGAACTTGTAGAAGTAGATGATCTTGCAGACAGCGATCGGGGTACTGGGGCATTTGGGTCTACCGGTAAAAAATAAAACAAAAACAGCAGGTTAAATTCCTGCTGCTTTTTGTTTTCCGTCTTCATCATTTCCTTCTTTGTATTCGCCACCTTCTTTTGTGGTAGGTACTCTTTCTTCTCCAGATTCATGTTGTTTTTTATTAGAGTCTTTCTCTTCTGGTAGAGCAGCAGGGCTTGTTTGTTCCTTGCCTTTGCCGCCGTCAGCTAATATTTCTGTATTTGGGCGCTCTATCTTAAATAATCTTTCTATCATGTATGAGATTATAGAGCTTATTTACATACCCTGTCAAATAGGGTATTATATGGTTATAAGCGTTATTAGGAGCTATCAACTCCAAGCTTTGGGAAGAACACTTGCACTGCAAGCTATTAGAACCCATTAAATGAGTCCTGATTATTTCAGGAAAACCAAGGTGGTACCACGGGCTCAAAACTCGTCCTTGCACTATAACTTTTGTTGTAATGCGTGGACGAGTTTTTATTTTTAATCAATTAATTATTATGGAAGAAAAAAATATACCAAAAACATCTAACGAGCGTGAACTGGACATAATCGCTTTTTGGAAAAAAAATAATATTTTCGAAGAATCACTGGAGAAAAAATCTCCAAATGGTGAATTCGTATTTTATGATGGACCGCCAACTGCTAACGGGCGTCCAGGTATTCACCATCTAGAAGCTCGCGCTTTTAAAGATGCAATTCCAAGATATAAAACTATGCAGGGGTACCATGTTCGCCGTAAAGGCGGCTGGGATACTCATGGTCTTCCTGTAGAGCTTGAAGTAGAAAAGCAGCTGGGTATTACCGCAAAAAAACAAATCGAAGAATACGGAATAGATAAATTCAACCAAAAATGTAAAGAAAGTGTTTGGACTTATATCGACGAATGGGAGAAATTTACATATCGCAGTGCGTACTGGGTAGACAGTAAAAACCCGTATGTTACTTATGATTCGTCTTATATCGAATCTCTTTGGAGTATCGTAAAAACAGTTGAAGATAAAAAACTACTTTATAAAGATTATCGTATTGTGCCATGGTGTGCTCGTTGCGGAACAGCATTGTCATCACACGAACTTGCGCAGGGCTACAAAGATGTAAAAGATTTATCCGTAACTGCAAAGTTTAAAGTAATAGGGCAGGAGAATACTTTTCTTTTGGCTTGGACTACAACACCTTGGACATTGCCAGGGAACGTTGCTCTAGCGGTAAACGAAAAACTAGAATATGTAAAAATTCTCGTTGGCAGTGAATATTTTATCTTAGGCAAAGAAAGACTTTCTATAATAGAAGCAGAATACGGGATAGTAGAAGAATTTACAGGAGAGAGACTAGTAGGACTTGAATATGTTCCGCTTTATCCATATTTTGGAAATTTGATTACAGGCGAACAAAAAGAAAAATTAAATACCGCTTTTCATGTTTATTCAGCAGACTTTGTAACCGCAAATGATGGTACTGGTATCGTGCACACTGCTGTGATGTATGGACAAGATGACTTTGAATTAGGTACTAAACTTGGTCTACCTAAATTCCACCTCGTTAAAGAGGACGGCCATTTTATAGATGGTATGGATTTTCTTTCTGGACGTTTTGTAAAAGACGAACAGGTTGCTATTGATGTGATAAAAGATTTAGCAAATAGAGAATCCGGTAGTCTTCTTTTTAAGAAAGAAAAATACGAACACAGTTATCCTCATTGCTGGCGTTGTTCTACACCGCTTGTTTATTACGCGCGGGATTCTTGGTATATCCGCATGAGCTCTCTTCGCGATAGTCTTGTGTCTAGTAATGATTTTATAAATTGGAACCCGTCTCATATTGGACAGGGTAGATTTGGTGAATGGCTAAGAGAAGTAAAAGACTGGGCAATATCACGCGAAAGATACTGGGGTACGCCACTTCCTGTATGGGAAGATTCTGCGGGATCTCGCCATGTTTTTACTAATCGTGATGAATTAAAAAACGCAACAAAAAAATCTGGTAATAAATACGTAATGATGCGCCATGGTCAAGCAGAAAGTAATCTAACTGGAATTTGCAGTTACGCTACTGGAGACGTTGTTCCCTTGACAGAACTAGGTCGCAACCAAGTCAAAAAATCTGCAGAAGAATTAAAGGATAAAAAAATTGATTTAATTTATATCTCACCATTTTTACGTACAAGACAAAGCGCTGAAATAGTAGCCGATACATTGGGCTTACCTTACGCAAATATTATAGAAGACAAAAGACTAATAGATTTAAACGTTGGTATTTTTGAAGGTAAAAAGTGGGAAGATTATTTTAATTTCTTTGAAGATAAAAATCGTTTTACCGAGCCTGCTCCTGGCGGCGAAACTGTTACCGATGTAAAACGTCGTGTGGGTGAAGCATTGTACGATATGGATAAAAATGTAAATGGTAAAAACATTTTAATCCTTGGTCATGGTATTACTCTTTGGATGCTAGAGTCTGTTGCCAAAGGAGCAACTGTTAAAGAAACAATGCAAATTCGCGAAGATCTAAATCATAATCCTCATCAAGATTCACTGCCAAATGCGTCTTGGAGAGATTTAGATTTTACTCCGCTTCCTCACAATCTTGATTACGAGCTTGATTTACACCGCCCATATATTGATGAATATCCTGTATTTAATGAACAAGGTGAAAAATTAACACGCGTCAAAGAAGTTATGGACGTTTGGTTTGATTCCGGGGCTATGCCTTTTGCTCAAGATGGCTACCCAAGACAAACAGACAAAGTTCATTTCCCAGCAGACTATATTTGTGAAGCAGTAGACCAAACACGCGGATGGTTTTATACATTGCATGCAGTAGGCGCCCTAACTGGCCGCGGAGCAGCGTATAAAAATGTTATTTGTCTTGGACACATCTTAGACAAAGAAGGCCAAAAGATGAGTAAATCCAAAGGCAACGTTGTAAATCCATGGGACATGTTCGAGAAATATGGAGCAGACGCATTAAGATTTTGGATGTATTCTGTAAACCAACCGGGGGACTCTAAGAATTTTGACGAAAAGACCGTAGACGAAATAGTTAAAAAAGTTTTTAACCTAACACGTAATGTATTAGCATTTTACGAATTACACAGAGATAGAGAATCTGAAATAAATTACAGTTTAGAAAATAAAATAAACGGACCATTAAATTTGTGGATTATTTCAAAGCTAAATAATCTTATATCAAATAATACCAAAGCAATGGATAGCTTTGACCTATTCTCTGCTTCTAGAAATATTCGTGAATTCGTGGACGAAATGTCTACTTGGTATTTGCGTCGTTCACGTGACTATTTACGAGACGGGGACAATGATACAAAACAAACACTGTATTTGGTATTAAAAAATTTAGCATTAGTTATGGCGCCTCTTTCTCCGTTTACAGCAGAAGAATTATGGATGAACCTAAGAACTGAAAATGATACCACTAGCGTACACCTAGCTGACTGGCCAAAGATAAACGAAATTCCAGAGTCAGAATTTGTTTTAGAATCTATGGAAAAGGTCCGCAGTATTGTTAGTCTTGGTCACGCTATGCGCAAAGATTTAAATATAGGAGTTCGTCAGCCGCTTTCAAAATTATATGTAGACCAAAAAATAGAAGACGAATACGTTCATATAATTTGTGATGAGCTAAATGTAAAATCTGTTGTTATGGGAGATAAAATAGCTTTGGATTCACATATTACCGAAGAACTAAAATCCGAAGGAATGTATCGTGAATTCCTGCGCTATGTCCAAGATCTGCGCAAGAGCAGTTCTCTTATGCCTGGTCAAATAGTATCTATGAAATTATCTACTGATATGAATGGTAAAAAGTTTGTAGAGCTTTGGAAAAAATCTTTAAAAGAAGAAGCTTCTCTATCAGAAATTATTTTTGACGAGGCAGTGGACGGGGAGAAATGCGTCGTAGAAGATTTAGAATTTGTTGGTAAATTTGTATGACATCACTCTTTATGACTATAGCTAGATTTATTCGCGTATTAAAACGCAGCGTAAAAGATTCTGAATTTAGAAAGCTATTTTTGGTTGTTTTTGCATTGCTTGTTTCTGGGTCCTTGTTTTATCATTTTGTGGAAGGCTGGAGATATTTAGACGCGCTTTATTTTAGTGTTACTACATTAACAACTGTTGGTTCTCCTATTATTCCATATCATGATGTTAGTAAAATATTTACAATAATATATTTGCTTGTGGGTATTGGAGTAATGCTTTCATTCTTGGCTCGCGTTGCAGAACAAGCAAAGAAAGAATCTTCTGTTGCAAAAGCCATGGCTATCGAATCTTACGAAACCACAAAGCATGTAATGAATTACTTTGGTAGAGTATTCGACGAAAAGAAACCTAAAAAAGAAGAAGATATTTCTAACTCTTAAACAGTATGGCTTATGACGTCTATACATTGTCTGGTTTTATTTTAGAAGTAAAAGATACTGGTGAGTTTGATAAAAAAATACTGTAATCTATTAATAAAAGCGTAT
>CAZWBZ010000011.1:558-12817 GCA_964632605.1 uncultured Candidatus Saccharibacteria bacterium | reverse complement strand
TTGATAAAAAAATAACTTTTTTTTCTAAAGAAAAAGGCATAATAGAAGCCAAAGCAATTAGTGCTGGTAAGCCAGGTTCAAAGCTGCGCGGTTTTTTAGTGCGTTTTTGTTATGTTTATATCGATGTCGTTCATGGTCGCACAGGCTACAGGCTGATTCGTGCTCGTAGTGGAGAGAAAGGTTTTTTAATCCACAAAAAAGAATCTTATTTTATCTTGTCTAGATTTGCAAAGCTAATCAATGCCATTCTTCCAGAAGAAGTTTTGCATGAAGGCACCTTTCAGACTTTTTTCAAATTAATGGAATATTTAGAAAAAAATATTGTAGTAGATAGTAAAATAAACAGTGTTTATTATTACCATGCATTGCAGCTATTTTCAGTGCTTGGTTATGTAGATAAAGATAGAAATATAAAAAAAATAAATGAAAAGGATTTACAAAAAGAATATGAGTATATTTTAAATGAAAATGGTATAGCAAATATGATATAATAAAAACATGAGTGACGACCGTCAGAGCGAACCAGATTTTATAGACAAAAAAGAAACCGATCTTTACAGTACTGGTCGGCCATCTCCCGTAGCAGAGAGTCATCCTTTAAAGGGTACTTCTTTTAAATTGCGTACACCTATTTCTCGTGAACCAATATTATCTGGGGATTCTAAGTCTCGTTCATCTTTTGCTAAAAAGTTTTTTATTCTCTCTATTTTTGTTCTTATTATTGCTGCTATCTATACTGTTTATCGATTATTCTTTTCTGAGTCCCGTGAAGATTTTGTTGCTCGGCACATTGATATCGCTATTGTAACCGCACCTTTTACAAAGGGCGGCGAAGAATTGCCTGTAACTATAAATATCACTAATAGAAACAACGTTACATTAAAAGCTGTCCATGCTGAAGTAGAATACCCAAGAGGTAGCGAAGCCACAGTCAGAGACGATTTTGAAAGGCAAACTTTAGATTTGGGGGATATTCCAACAGGTGGTCAGGCTAGTAAAAATATCAATGTTATTCTTTACGGAGAACAGGGTAGTAACAAAACAATAAAAGTAACACTTGATTACTCTTTAGCTGATTCTTCTTTGACTTATAATAAAGTCGGTAGTAGTTCTTTAACTATTAGTTCTTCTCCTGTAATTGTGGAGATAGATGCCCCTAAAGATATTTCTCCTGGGCAGCTTTATACTTTGCGTGCTCGCATAACTCAAAACACAAAAACTCTGCCAGCTGGTGCGTTACTAAATGTTGCGTATCCTCGAGACTTTACACCAGAGTCAGTCTCCAGAACTGTTTCCTATGGAGTTAGTACTTGGGTTTTAAAAACAACAAAACAGGGTGATTACGAAGACTTGGTTATTAATGGTAGATTCTCTTCTCAAGAAGGAGATGAAAGATCTTTTCGTTTTACGGTAGGTATTCCTTTGCCTACAGACCAGACTTCTATAGAGACTAGCTATGTTTCAAAGACCCACGTGGTATCTTTATCCAAGCCACTTCTCGATGCATATATCTTGTTGGGTAATGAAAAGGCTAAAACTATTGCTGTAAATCCAGATAGTTATATCAACGGAACTTTGGTTTACCGTAACCGTTACAACACTCCTGTTTTAGATCCTGTATTTAAAATTAATATTACAGGTTCAGCATTGGACGAAGTTTCTATTTCTCCAGTAGATGGTTTTTATAATTCTACTAAAAAAGAAATCTTTTGGGATAAAAATACAAACGAAAGACTAACCAGTATTCCAGCTGGAACAGAAGGAAGACTTAGTTTTACTTTTAGAGTATTACCTAAAAATATAGATGGTCCTGTTGTCGTGCATGACCCATCTGTTAATTTGGCTTTGTCTTTTTCTGGTCTTCGTGATGATGGTAGTAATATTGTTCAAACTTTGGAAAATATAGAATCAGCTAGTGTTCGTGTTACAACTGAGCCAAAAATAAATATTGCCACTATTCATGCCGGAGGGGAATTACCTCCAAAAGTTGGGCAAGAGACAAAGTATCAAATTACAATGTCTTTGGAAAATACACACAATGAAATTACTGGAGCAAAGTTTGTTGCTAAAATACCTTTCTATGTAAATTGGGTTGGTAAAGTAACCAAGAACGAAAAAGTCGCTTATAATCCTGACACTAGAGAAGTTATTTGGACGCTGGGCAATGTCGCTGCTGGCGCGGGTAACACTACTGCACTTCGTAGTGCTGAAATTCAGCTTTCTATTACACCTTCTCTTTCTCAGCTAGAATCTACCCCTGAAATCATGCAAAATATTCGTTTTACTGGTACAGATTTGTTCTCTAATAAAGATGTAAAAGCGTCTTATCCTAATATAACTACAAAAATAACCGGGGGTTCTTCACGGGACAGTATTATTGTTAAATAATCCTGGCTACGTGCCAGTATCGGGGCAGATATGCTACAATGGCTCATATGGATCCGAAGAATGACATATTTGAGAAAGTTGTTAATTTAACTAAAAGACGTGGTTTTATTTACCCATCTTCTGAAATTTACGGTGGTTTCGGGGGTGTTTACGACTATGGCCCAATGGGTGTACTTTTGGCTAATAATATAAAAAACCAGTGGTGGAAAATCATGGTTCAAAAAAGACCTGATATTGTTGGGCTTGATAGTGGTATTTTTATGTCGCCAAAAATTTGGGTGGCATCTGGACATGTGTCTGGGTTTTCTGACCCTTTGATTGAAAACAAAAAAACTCATGAGCGTGTTCGCGCTGACCATATCTTAGAAGATATCGGTATTGTTGCTGATGAAAAAATGAGCATAGAAGAAATAAATAATCTTCTTCAAGATAATAAAGATGCACTAAAAAAGAACGGCTATAATATTGACGATTTTACTCCGGCAAAGCGTTTTAATTTACTCGTAGAATCAAATCTCGGAGACTTTACAGGAACAGGCGAGAATAAATCTTATTTACGAGGAGAAACTTGTCAGGGTATTTATGTTAACTACAAAAACGTCTTAGACACTACCAGTGTTAAATTGCCCTTTGGTATAGCTCAAATTGGTAAAGCTTTTCGTAATGAAATCGCTGCAAGACAATTTGTTTTTCGTACACGTGAATTCGAGCAAATGGAAATGCAGTATTTTATAAAGCCAGGAGATGAAATGGCTGAATACGAAGCCTTGAAAGAATACCGCTGGAAAGCACTGATCTCTCTTGGTCTAAAAGAAGAAAATCTAAAATGGCACAAGCATGAGAATTTAGTTTTTTATGCTAAAGAAGCATACGATATAGAATTTAAATATCCTTTTGGTTTTAAAGAACTAGAAGGTGTTCATGCTCGTGGTAATTACGACCTAACCCAGCATTCTAATTTTAGTGGCCAAAAGCTAGAATATTTTGACGAAGAAAAAAAGGAGCATTTTATCCCTCACATCATAGAATCTAGTGTGGGTGTAGGCCGTCTTGTTTTAGCGATACTTTGCCAAAGCTATGACGAAGAAGTCGTAGGAGATGATACACGTATTGTTATGCGTATTCCAAAGAAGATTGCGCCTATTCAAGTAGCGATATTGCCACTGTCTAAAAAAGAAGAATTATCTATGCCGGCAAGCGCATTGTTTGAAGAACTCTCTGATACATTTATGTGTCAGTATGACGAGACTCAGTCTATTGGTAAACGTTATCGCCGCCAAGATGAAATTGGAACGCCATATTGTATTACCTATGACTTTGATTCTATTAATGATAATTCTGTAACAGTACGCGACCGTGACACTATGGTCCAAGAGCGTATCCCAATACCTGAGCTTGTGGTATATTTAGAAGCAAAGCTTAAAAATTAATCATTATGTTAGAAGGAACACCAGGACACCAAAACCAAGAGAAGCCTACTGACAATTCGGGCAGGCAAAAATATATGGATCTCTATCATGAGATCGTAAAGAAACAATCTGAAAATCCTATTTTGCCGTTTATCGATGAAGACGAAAAAATTAAATCAAACAGTAAAGATGATTTAAATCATAACAATCATGAAATAGATTTGGACAAAGATTTCTAAAGAAAAATTCCGGGTATTAAACCCCGGAATTTTTATTTTGAAAATATTCTATTATCTTAGTGGTGTCATGATTCCATTTCGGGATTAAATCCATTTGGGATTCCATAGATGATTTATCTTTTGGCATATGTGTGTAAACTAATGCGTTCCATTCAATATAAAGTTTTCCAATTTGCTGCAGTGCTTGTGATATGTAAACGTCTTCTGCCCAAAAATATAAACCCAAAGAGTTGTGTAAATTTATAATTGGGTTGATACCGCCGACTTTTTCATAATCAGTTTTGCGTACTGCAAAATTAGCTCCAGATGCAAACTGGGAAAGCTTATCTTTTAGAAACTTTCTACGAATGAATTGACGTATCATTGCTATTCGCCATAAGAAATTATTTGTCATAACTACACGTCCACCAACTATAGAAATATCCGCATCTTTATAAAGTGGGGCAGTAAGACGTTCTAGCCAGTGTTTGTCCGCATAAGCATCTGCATCGATACACGCAATAATATCCCCAGAGACTTCATTAAACCCAACAATACGGGCATAAGGCTGGCCTTCTTCTCCATTAAATTCCACTATTTTTACAAAAGGGAATTTAGAAGCCAGCTCTATAGTTTTGTCTGTGCAGTTATGTGCTACCAAGACTATCTCGTCCGGCTTTTTATTTTGCTGAAGAACGCTTTCTAGACATTTAGAAATATATTTTTCTTCATTATGGGCGATGATTAAAACCGAAATTTTCATAGCTATATTATAGCATTTATAAAGTGTGCTATACTCCTTTTTATGAAATACAGTGTTAAAACTCTTAAGAATGGTTTGCGTATTATAACTGTCCCAATGAAAGATAATCCTACGGTTACAGTGCTGACTCTTGTTGGTACAGGTAGTGATTATGAGCAAAAAGAGCTTGGTGGAATTTCTCATTTCCTGGAACATATGTGCTTTAAAGGAACGGAGAAACGTCCGACATCTAGCATTATTTCTCACGAGCTGGATTCTTTAGGCTGCGAATATAACGCCTTTACTGACCACGAAATGACCGGCTACTATGCCAAAGGTGATAGTAAACATTTTAAAAAGTTATTAGATGTAGTGGGTGATATTTATTTGAATTCTAATTTCCCTGAACAAGATATTGAAAAAGAAAAAGGTGTAATTATTGAAGAAATAAATATGTACGAAGACATGCCGCAGCGTCATGTTTATGATTTGTTTGATGAACTGGTTTACGGGGATTCGCCAGCTGGTAGAAATATTGCCGGGACACGTGACACTGTTCGCAGTATGTCTAGAAATGATTTTGTAAAATATAAAACATCTCAATATACAGCACCTAATACTATTGTAGTTATTGCGGGTAATATTGATTCTAAGATCGCAAGTAAAGAAGTAGAAAAAATATTTGGATCGCTAACTAATAAAAACCCAAACAAAAAAGAAAAGGCTGTTATTCAAAATGGTCCTAATTTAAAAATCAAAAACAAAAAGACAGACCAAGTGCATCTTATGCTTGGCCTAAAATCTTACGACCGCAAGAATCCTAAAAATAAAACACTACGCATGCTGTCCAGTGTATTAGGTGCAGGTATGTCGTCACGTCTTTTTAATAAATTGCGCGAAGAAATGGGCGTGTGTTATTACGTGGGGTCACATATTTCTACCCGCAGTGATTCTGGAATGTTTTCTATAAATGCTGGGGTTACAACTGATCGTACCGAAGAAGTGGTAAAAGTATTACTAGAAGAATTAAAAAGATTCACCGTTGAACTGGTTAGCGAATCAGAGCTTAAAAAGGTTCAAAATTTTTTAATTGGTAATATGAAGCTGGGCTTAGAATCTAGCGACGATATTGCAGCGTTTTATGGAAACCAGCTACTACTAAAAGGGGAAGTAAAGACTATGGAAGATAAAATTAAAGAAATTAAATCTGTCACGGCTAAAGATATTCAAAAAATAGCTAAAGAAATAGTTAAAACTGATTCATTGCGTCTAGCTATTGTTGGCCCAGAAACTCTTAAAATAAACCCAATTATTCTAAAATTCTAGTTTTCAGGTTTTCTGTATTTTATGGTATAGTGTGTTTATGAGTTTTGACCATAAGACTATCCACGTAAATATTACGACAGGTGCAATTATCCGCATTATTCTTTTTGTTCTTTTGGGTATATTGCTATACAAAATTAGAAACCTTTTATTCCTACTGTTGGTTTCTATTGTTATTGCTACTTTTGTAGATGCTATTGCAAGACGTTTAAAACGTTACCGCTTCCCAAGAACTCTTAGTGTTGTATTAGTTTTTGTAATAATGCTTATTGGTCTAGCTGCTATTGTTTACGCAATTGTCCCAACTTTGTTTACTGAAATTTCTCACGCGCTCACAGTATTATCTAAATACGTACCGCAAGACAAACTAAAGGCTATCATCGACCCTAATGCAATTAAAAGCATTGATAACTTTATAAATACAATTGGTCAACAAGTTCCAGTCTCTCAAGTTGCGTCTACTACCAAAGCTTTGATAAACAATGTCTCAGGTGCATTCTACGGAACAATTCAAACATTGTTCGGTAGTGTTGCTAACTTAATGCTTGTTTTTGTTTTATCTTTTTATTTGTCTATTCAAGAAAAGGGAATAGAAGGCTTTCTAAAACTAATAATGCCATTGAAATATGAAGAATATGTTGTTGATTTATGGAATAGATCTGCTCGTAAAATAGCATTGTGGATTCGCGGGCAAATGCTACTAGCTGTGCTTATTGCCATAATTACATTCGGGGTACTTTATTTCTTGGGTGTTCCATATGCTTTGATTTTAGCTATTCTTACAATGGTCTGCGAGCTTATTCCTTTTGGTATGGTTTTTGCTACTATTCCTGCAGTACTGGCTGGTTTCTCTGCTGGTGGAATGGAACTAGGTTTAATAGTTCTGCTATTTTATTTCTTGCTTCAGCAACTAGAAGGCTATGTATTGGTTCCGTTAATGAACCGTAGAACAACGGGTATCTCTCCATTAATGGTTATACTAGCTTTGCTTATTGGGGCTCAATTAGCTGGGTTCTGGGGGCTTGTACTGGCTATGCCTGTATCGCTATTACTTCTTGAACTAATGAATGACTTTGAGACAAAAAAAGAAACTCTTCGTCAACTAACTAATAACGATAACTAGATCTATGAATAAGACTTTCTATATTACGACAACATTGCCGTATGTAAATGCGCCGCTGCATATGGGGCATGCTTTGGAATTTGTACGTGTTGACAGTATTGCTCGTTATAAAAAATTAATGGGCTACGATGTGTTCTTTAACACAGGTACAGACGAGCACGGTATGAAGATTTACGAAAAAGCTGCCGAAAACGGAATGGACGCAAAAACTTTTGTAGACAAAAACTTTGTAGTATTTAAAGAGCAGTTAAATATTTTTGGGATTAGTCCTGACGTACATTTTATTCGTACTACTGATCAGCATCATGAATCTGCTGCACAAGAATTTTGGAAGCGTGTAGAAAGTAATGGATACATTTACAAAAAAGACTATGAAGCAAAATACTGTGTTGGCTGTGAATCTGAAAAAACAGATAGTGAACTAAACGATGATGGGACTTGCCCATTTCATCCTGGAATAGAACTTCAAAAAATTAAAGAAGAAAACTATTTCTTCAAGTATTCCGCCTTTCAAGAAAAGCTGCTTGCTTTTTATGAATCAAATCCTAATTTTATAATTCCAGAATTTAGATTTAATGAAATAAAAAATTTCGTATCTGCTGGATTACAAGATTTTTCTATCTCTCGTAAAAAAGAAAAAATGCCATGGGGTATCCCTGTACCAGGGGACGATGAGCAAGTAATGTATGTTTGGTTTGATGCGTTAACTAACTATATTAATACACTGGGCTGGCCAGAAACATCTGGGGATTTTGAAAAATATTGGGTTAACGGTACACCTACTCAATACTGCGGTAAAGATAATACTCGTTTCCAGGGAGCAATGCTCCAAGCAATGCTTATGGCAGCAGACGTTCCTAATTCACATCAAATAGTAGTAAACGGTTTTATTACAGGAGACGGCGGTATAAGAATGTCTAAGACTTTGGGTAATACAGTAGACCCTCGCGATGTTGCTAGCGAATACGGTGTAGACGCCCTGCGTTATTTCTTGCTGCGCGAAATCTCTAGCTTTGAAGATTCTCCATTTACAATGGAAAGATTTAAGGATGCATACAACAGTGGGCTTGCTAATGGAATAGGTAATTTAACTAACCGTATAATCAAGATGTCTGAATCTGCTTTTGGGCAGCCGCTGGATATTCCAGCTATGACTTTGACTGATGACTGGCTACCTGCAATTCACGCCATGGAGAAATTTAATATTCAGGAAGCAATGCATGTAATATTTAAGCATGTTACGCAGCTTGATGAACTAATCCAAAAAACAGAACCTTTTAAATTAATCAAAACAGACGAAATAGCTGCAAAAGAAATAATAAAAGATCTAGTTATAAAATTGCGAGACATTGGCCAAATGCTAGCACCTGTAATGCCAGAAACTAGTAGTAAAATTTTGGAAATAGTAAAACAAAACAAGAAACCCGAAAATCCATTATTTCTGCGTAAAGACTAATATAGCAAAACCAGCCTAACAGGGCTGGTTTTGACTTTTTGGTGTTTAATATGTATTCTTGGTTTAATAAATTCAAAATATTATGGTAAACAACATAAACACAACTAACGCTGAGGCAAAAGATGGTTCAATTCTTTCTAAAACAGAATACGAATTAATACTTGGTTCTTTTAAAGATATAGAAAAAATTAGTTATTCTGATAATTATTTCGACAACAAGATTTTTACTTTATTAAGTTCCGGGCATTCAATGCACGTACAAGTATTGGGTAATAAAAACATTATCTATTTTAGACATAAAAATCCAGAAAATAATTTTGATCTGTACAAAGCAGATATTTCAAGAGGGCAGTACAACTTACTTTTAAGTCATCGAATTATACCGGTTAGTGAAGTAAAGAAAGCTCTTAAAACTTTTGAATTCGAGGAGAACCACTTTTTATGGTTGAAAGGTACTATTACTGTTAGCCGTACAGAGATTGCTCATAAATATGGCAAAAAAATTCGGATATATTTAGAAAGTAATTTTTTTGGCCAAGCTCCAGTCGATTATGAAATTAGAGTCGAATCTGATGTAGATTTAAATCATGCAAAAGAAACACTCGAAGATTTTATGGCTATTCTTAAAATATTAATTCATCGCGGCAAATCAAAATACCAAAGAATTTTTCCTTAAGGTCAATATTTTTTTTGAACCTACCCCTAAAAGGTAGGTTCATTTTTGTTTAGGTACATGATAGTATTCGTATATGAAACTAAACTATTTTGATGTGCATTCGCATTTAAACCTTTCGCCCCTGCATGAAAATAGGGATGAAATTTTGGCAGCACTAAACGAAAAGAATACAGGCACAATTACAGTAGGGGTGGATTATAATACTTCTAAAATTGCTTTAGATTTAGCTAATCAAAATCCTGAAATTCTTTGGGCAACCGTGGGTCAGCACCCAAATGATAATCCAGAAGAAGAATTCATTTATCAAAATTTTCTAGACCTGGCTCAAGACCCCAAAGTCGTGGCAATCGGCGAATGCGGGTTAGACTATTACAGACTAAAGGGAAGTCGTGAGGAAAAAGAAATAGAGATAGAAAGACAAAAGAATCTTTTTGTAGAGCATATAAAACTTTCTGAAGAAACTGGTAAACCGCTCATGATACACGCTCGTCCTCATGTAGACAGTATGGACGCTTATACTGATGTACTAAATATATTAGAGCGAGAGAATTTTACAGGCCACGCTAACTTTCATTTCTTTGTTGGCGACATGCAAATAGCCGAGAGAATAGTAGAGCGTAACTGGACTGTGTCATACGACGGGCCAATTACTTTTACCGACGACTATAGTGCTGTTATAAAATGGCTACCGCTAGATAATATAATGGCCGAGACGGATGCTCCTTTTGCAGCGCCAATGCCACACCGCGGGCAAACTAACTACCCGCAGTACGTAGAATTTGTGTACAAAAAAATAGCAGAAATAAAGGATATCGACCCAGAAATAGCCCGAAAAACACTGCTTGAAAACGCCAAAAGGGTATTCAAAGTAGACTTTGACATATAGGGATTTATTTGCTATAGTAGCGGCATGAGTATTAATAAAGAAGACATGTTAGTCAAGGTCTACGAGCTTGGCTACCACCTGATTCCGACATTAGCGGAAGAAGAGGTTCCACAATATGTCAATAAAATCAAAGACGCTCTCGACTCGTACGGGGCAGTAGTTATTAGTGAAGAGTCTCCAAAGAAAATGGATTTGGCTTACACAATGTATCCAAGTGTTTCTAACAAGAAACAAAAATACACAAAAGGATATTTTGGATGGATCAAGTTCGAAGTAGATTCAGAATCTGCAGATGCATTTAAAAAATTCATCGAAGGTATGGATGAAGTATTTCGCTCACTATTAATTGTTACAGTTCGCGAAAATACAATGGCTCCAAAGAAATTATTCAGTGCTCCTAAGAAGCGCACATCTCGCCACGGAGACGAAGAAAAATTGGACACAGCTGTAGTAGATAAAGAAATCGATGCATTAATCGAAGACCCAGCAACTGAAGAAGTTCTAGAAACAGAAACAGAAGCCGAAGTAGAAGCAGCAGTAGAAACAGAACTATAAGAAAACAATTAATAGTAATTAATATAAAACTATATGTACTATAACCAAGCTCTTATTATCGGTAACTTGACTCGCGACCCAGAACTAAAGGTATTGCCAAGTGGTATCAAAGTTGCAACATTTACAATTGCAACAAACCGTACTTGGAAAAACCCACAAGGACAAAAAGAAACAGCAACTGACTACCACAATGTAGTAGCGTTTGGAAACCAAGGCGAAACAATCGCTAAATACATGAAAAAGGGTAACATCATGATGATCAACGGTCGCATGCAAACTCGTTCATGGGATGGTCCAGACGGAACAAAGCGTTATCGTACAGAAATCGTTACAGACGGTTTCCAATTTGGCCCTAAGACAAGTAATGGTAGCGAAATGGGAATAGCAGGTCCAAGTGCATTCAAAGGCGATGATATGTCTCAAGACGGATCAGCTGATGACTTTGGCCCAATAGACTACCCAAGTGAAGATAATAATCTGGAAGACATTCCGTTTTAAGACTAATATATGAAACAAGATTTTTTCACATCAAACAATTTGAAGCATGTCGACTATAAAGACACAGAACTACTAAAAAAGTTCTTAGCTCCAAATGCACGTTTGTTATCTCGCCGTAAGACAAATCTTACAGCTAAGAACCAACGTAAAATGGAAGAAGCAGTAAAGCGCGCAAGATTCATGGGATTACTTCCATTTATCGCGAAATAAGCTAATTCTCGCAAAGCCCCGAAAGGGGCTTTTGTTGTGCTATAGTGAAGTTATGGAAAAAACTGATGCAACGGCAGCAATGAAGAAATGCGCAAAGATGGGGGATGATATATTTACCCAGGTATGTTTGCAGTTAAAGAAGCACAGTTTAAAGACTGAAAATGAGTTAGCTAATTTTATCAAACAGGAGATTTATAAAATGGGCGCTAAAGAATCCTTCCCGGTTATTGTTACCAGCGGGGGTAGAGCTGGGGACGATATTCACCCTACGCCGACAGATAACCCAATGCAGGGGTTTGTAATAATAGACTACGGTATTAAAATGGGCGGTTACTGTAGCGACATGACCCGCACAGTCTATGTTGGCCGGCCTATGAAAGACGAGATAGCTGCATATAATGCAGTCTTAAAGGCTCAAAATGACTCGCTAGAATACTTTAAAGCCGGTGTTCCAGTATCTGCATCTGACGCTTTTGCGCGCGGAGTTCTTAGTACTTTTAGCTATAAAGGCCGTAAACTGGACCAATATTTTGTGCATACATTGGGTCACGGCATTTCTAAATTGGTTCATGAATCTCCTAAAATCTACTATAAATCCAAAGAAGTTTTTAAAGTAGGCAAGGTAGTGACAAATGAGCCGGGGATTTATATACCTAAGACTTTGGGCATAAGAATAGAAGATATGTATCTAATAACCGACGGCGCCCCAGAGCAAATTACAAAAAGCAAAAAAGATTTACTAAGCGTATTTAAAGAGTTGGGATATGAAATCAAA
>CAZWBZ010000011.1:0-533 GCA_964632605.1 uncultured Candidatus Saccharibacteria bacterium | reverse complement strand
TACTAATTTTTCTAAAATAAAAAACGCGCTGTATGGTTAACAGCGCGTAATTTTTTTAATAAATTAGGAACCCAAAGATTGGTTTCCTGCTTGCCTAGCCTCAGTCATTTGGGTTTGCGGCTTTGCACCCTTGATCTTTTGTGATTTTGTACTCCTGTAATTGTGTTTTTTGAATATTGTAATTTCGTTGTTTCTGATACTGTAATTGATTTCTTTGAATCTTTTGTTTTTGTTTTCGATTGTTGTTTTAAAAATCGAGTTAGCTTCGATAAAGTTTTCATCCCACCAGACTATCCAATGCAGGTCGGGTCCAAAATCTTGAGAGATACTCGGGCCATTTTTACCTACAGTAAATGATTGCCTTGTGACACTGTTGTAGAGTATTCTAGGTAAAAGGTATCCATCTAAAAACCTTTTAAAGTTTTTGTAGGGGACATTTTTTTGTTTTGACATAGGCTTTATAGATATTTTTATATAGTATATACCTATTTTTTAGCTTGTCAAAAGTTAAAAAGCCTTGCATTACAAGGCTT
>CAZWBZ010000010.1:31966-32265 GCA_964632605.1 uncultured Candidatus Saccharibacteria bacterium | reverse complement strand
TGTTATATTATAGATCAAATCAACACTACATATGAACCGTAAAATATTTTTTACAATATTCTTATTAATGGGAATATTAATGCTCTTTCCGGTAGTATCTATACCATTGGAACTATTCTTAAAAATAGACATGCCCCTGATCCAAGAAAGACATTGGGGGTTAGAATTCTACCAATTAGATTTTGAAGAAAAAGAAAAATGGGACGGTTTAATTATCTGCTCGATAGTTCTAATCTCTATATCTTTTTTTGTAATAAATCAATCATTTCCTCGTGAGCCTCTCGTACGTGAACAACTAG
>CAZWBZ010000010.1:29718-31956 GCA_964632605.1 uncultured Candidatus Saccharibacteria bacterium | reverse complement strand
TGGAAACAAATTTTCTTTAAAAGAAGAAGACACCGCTAAAATTTAAAAACCCCGACCAATGGTCGGGGCTTTTTTAATCTAAAGATTCCATTAATAAAGAATTTAAATCCAGTGGTTCGGTCTTCATTTCTACCATTCCATCGTTTTGGACTTTCCACTGCGATCTTGGACGGTCTACATATATCTCTACACCGTTATTATCTGGGTCTCTAAGATATACAGCTTCGGAAACTCCATGGTCCGATGCGCCATCGATAGGATAACCAGAATCAACAATATGTCTTAAAACTTTAGCTAACTCTTTGCGGTTAGGATACAAAAATGCAACATGGTACATTCCAGTGTGGCCATCAGGTGGCGGAGTAGCTCCTTTGCCAGACCAAGTATTAAGACCAATATGATGATGGTATCCACCTGCAGACAAAAATACTGCGCTATTTCCGTATCTAGCAGAGACTTCAAAACCAAGTAGGTCGCAATAAAATTCCATTGCTCTATCCAGGTCAGAAACAGTTAAATGAATATGCCCCACCACTGTTTCAGGATGAGCTGTTATAGTTTTCTTTTCCATATTTCTTAATTATAGCATTTAAGCTATTTTAAATAGCTATCAAAATATATTGCGTGGCAAGTATATCCGCCGGGGTTTTTGACTAAATAGTCTTGATGATAATCTTCGGCTTTGTAGAACTTTTTAAAAGGCTCTAGTGTAGTAACTACTGGGCCTGGCCAACGAGCAGATTCATTTACTATTTTTATAAAATCTTCTGATTGTTTCTTTTCTTCTTCATTTTGGTAAAAAATAGCACTACGGTAAGATGTACCGGTGTCATTACCCTGCTGGTTTAATGTAGTAGGGTTATGTATTTGGAAAAAGAAATCGAGCAGTTTCCAAAAGCTTGTCACATTTGGATCGTATTCTATCTCTATTGATTCCGCATGACCAGGATGCAATTCATATGTAGGGTTTTCATTAATGCCGCCAGTATAACCAGCATCTATATTAACTACACCCGGCAGTGTGCGCATTAGGTCTTCCAGTCCCCAAAAACATCCACCGGCAAAATAAGCTTTTTTGTTCATATTTAAATTATATTATTTTATATAGTAGCCTTCTTTCTTTAGTAATTTTATTTTTGCATTGCTGCCGCCGCGATTATAGTCGCCTATTTTACCATCGGTGCGAATAACGCGGTGACATGGTACATCGGGTCTATAATTTGCCTTCATCATACTGCCTACTGCCCGCGCAGCGCCTGGTCTACCTGCTTTCTCGGCAACTTGTTTATAAGTCATAACACTGCCAGCTGGGATACTGCGAACGATATCTAATACTGTTTCCTGAAATGACTTTGGCTTCTTCATAAGAATATAAAGTAGAATAAATTAAAACTTTCTAATTACTGCGCGAACGATAGCATTGATCAAAAGATACTGCTTTGGATGAATTGGTTTGAAATCTTTGTTAGCAGGTTCAAGCCATACCTTGTCACCTTTTTTCTTAAAATATTTCATGGTGAATTCTCCGTCTACGTTAGCTATAACCATGTCACCATCTTTAGCATAGTTTGTTTTTTCTACTATTACCATGTCGCCGTCAGCAATATGTGCTTCTATCATGGAATTTCCGTCAACTTCTAAGATATAAGTATTTTCTTTCTTAGGAGCTAAATAGTCAGACAAGTTTAGTGTGTCATTCATTTCTTCGGCAACATCTGCTGGGAAGCCGGCTTTGACGGACCCTAGCAGTGGTATATCAGAGAAAGATGCATCTGGCATAAGACGACCCAAATGGTCTTTAGCAACTACGCCCATGTCGATAAGTTTATCTACAACGCGAGAAACTGCATTCTTGGATTTGAATCCAAAGATATGCATCATCTCGGTGTATGTGGGCATTCTTTTTTCTCTATTGTAGAATGCGGTTAGTTTGTTTTTGTAATCATTTGTTTCCATACATCTATTATATTAGTGCTGGAATGATGAAGCAAAGAATTTGTTAAAGAAGTTACTTTTTACAGGAAGGTTACGAGACTGTAATTTGTGCTTCCAAACTTTTTCAAGAAGCTGGCGGTGTTCTTTGGCTTCTTTAGAATATTTTTCTCCTAATAAAATTTTGCAGTCTATAACCCGGTTTAGGATTCGGATTTTCTTTTCTAATTGGCTAAGATATTCTTCGTGTGTCATATAATTTATACTTTTATTTTTATTAAGCTACCTATGTTTTTATTATATGTG
>CAZWBZ010000010.1:14868-29708 GCA_964632605.1 uncultured Candidatus Saccharibacteria bacterium | reverse complement strand
ATTTTTAAAACTAATTGTGTGGATAACTATACACAAACAAAAAATCCCCTTGTGTAAGGAGATTTTTTGCAAAAATATTTAGTTTATTTTTTCTTTGGAGCTGCTTTTTTAGGAGCTGCCTTTTTAGCTGGAACTTTCGCTACAACTTTTTTAGGAGCTGCCTTTGGAGCTGCTGCTTTCTTAGCTGGAGCTTGAGTTTTTTCTACCATTACTTTTAGAGATTCCTTTTTTGCTGGAACCGCTGTAGGAAATGGATTAGATTGAATCATTTTGATAACAGCATCTAATTTAGAATTTACTGTTTCAATTTCTTTCTTTAGATCTGCTATTGCACGATCATCTGTAGCTGGCTTACTAAAAGATGGTTTTGAGAAATCTCTTGATGGACGATCTTCTCTTCCGCCGCGATCATTTGAGCGGTCATTAAATGAACCATCTCTCTTACTGCCGAAACAGTCGTTACAATAAACTGGCTTTTCGCCTGTAGGACGGAAAGGAACTTCACATCTCTTTCCACATTCACTACATGTTGCTTGGTGCATAGTTACTTCACTACGTCCACCGAAACCTCCGCGATCTCCGCCGCGACCACCACGGTCACCACCGAATCTATTACCTCCTCCGAAGCCGCCACGAGAACCTCCACGGTCTCCGCCTCCGAAACTTTTACCTCCTTTGAAATCTTTCATTTCTTTATATATATTACCTAATACGAACTTATGAAACAATTATAGCATTTAATTATAAAAAAGTCAACTGTTTAGGTCTAATTAAAACAAAAAATACCCAGATATGTTTTCTGGGTATTTTATCAAAATTTATTTTATAGTACTGCCTGTCTTTATGACGTGGTCAACAAGTGTATTTGTATACCCCATTTCGTTGTCATACCATGCCATAACTTTTACCAAATTACCGTCTACTACGCGTGTTAGTGCAAGATCCGCAATACATGGAACTTTGGCACCCAAGATATCAGTAGAAACAACAGGTTCGTTTGTAACTTGGATCAAGTGTTGCCATTCCGCTGTCTTAGAAGCATCAGTTAGTATTTTGTTTACTTCTTCAGCAGTAGTATTGCGTGATGCAATAAATGTAATATCTACAATAGACCCCGCTGGTACTG
Source organism: uncultured Candidatus Saccharibacteria bacterium (assembly GCA_964632605.1). Classification (GTDB taxonomy): domain Bacteria; phylum Patescibacteriota; class Minisyncoccia; order Phycocordibacterales; family UBA9973; genus 2-01-FULL-33-17. The sequence continues at coordinate 28,582 of CAZWBZ010000010.1, read as the reverse complement.
GCACACGCAAAGATATTCCATCAAATTTACCTTTTAGTTTAGGATAAACTTGCGCTACAGCCAAAGCAGCTCCGGTTGAAGATGGCACAATATTTTGCGCAGCTCCGCGACCTTCACGAAAATCTTTTTTACTTGGACCGTCTACCAATGCTTGGGTTCCAGTATAAGCATGTGTAGTTGAAAGCATTGCTTTCTCTATACCAATGGCTTTATCTAATATTCCAATTACAGGACTAGCGCCGTTTGTGGTACATGATGCATTAGATGTAACATCACAAGTACCAAATTTTTCTTCATTAATACCCAGCACTATTGTTTCGCCAATTATAGATGTATCTTCGCCTGCTTTTGCTGGAGCAGAAATTACAACTTTTTTAGCGCCAGCTGTAATATGAGCATTGGCTTTGTCGTACGCTGTAAAAAATCCAGTAGATTCTACGACAACATCAATGTCTAAATCTTTCCAAGGTAAATTAGCTGGTTCTTTTTCTGCTAAAACTTGCAATGATTCTTTACGGCCGTCTGTACCAACTACATTTAAATTTCCGCCGATACCGTTTGCATTTGCAGCACCAGATACAGTAAATAATTTTTCACGGTATACAGAATCATATTGCAAAAGATATGCCAATGAATCCATAGAACCCAGGTCATTAATAGCTACAACATCGATATTTGGGTTGTTCCAAGCAATACGGTAAAAAGCTCTACCAATACGCCCAAAACCATTAATCGCAACACGAATCTTTTTTTGTTTACTGAATATTCCCATATACACTATTTTAACAGATCTATTAATAATTCTTTAGTCATTTGGGGATTTGCAGATCCGCCAGATTCTTTCATTACTTTTCCAACTAGTGACATTATAGCGTTTTCTTTGCCGCTCTTATACGATGCTACAACTTCTGGGTTTTCGTCTATCAATTTTTGCGCCAGATTCTTTAAAGCTTCTGGGTCATTTTTCTGTATCATGTTATTAGCTTCGGCATACGCGCGTGGTGACTGAGGATCTTTAACCATTACAGCTAAAATATCTTTTGCTCCGCGAGATGATAATTCTCCTGCTGTAACCATAGATATTAATTCCGCAAAATCTTTTTCTGTAGGTAGCAGTGCGTCTACGTCATTTTTCATAATACCGGCAAGGTCTGACGTAATATAGTTTGCTGCAGTTTGGACACTAGATTTATCAGTTAGTTCAGTAACTACAGATTCAAAGAAATTACCTATTACCAAATCTTGTACGAATAGTTCTATATCACTATCTTTAATACCAAATTCGTTTTTATAACGGTCTCTTTTTTGCCAAGGTAGTTCTGGAAGATTTTCTTTTTCTTTTTCCAAATCATACATTGAATGCAAATGTAGTTTTGGTAAATCTGGTTCTGGGAAATAACGATAGTCTTCGGCGTTTTCTTTGCTACGCTGACTAACAGTAATTTGCTTATTCTCATCCCAGCCTCTTGTCTCTTTTATTATTTCATCTTGTTTGCCAGCATCCCACAGCGCTGTCATACGTTTTATTTCGTATTCTGCTGCGCGCTTTGCAGCTTGGAAAGAGTTGATGTTTTTAACTTCAACATATTTCTTTTGCATAACATCCTTGTCCGGAGAAATAGACACGTTTACTTCTACGCGCATTTGACCACGCTCCATATTGGCATCACTAGCACCAAGAGTACGAAGAAGAAGTTGTAATTCTTTTGCAAAAGTTACAATTGTGTCTGTATCTGGAATAACTGGTTCAGTAACTAATTCCATTAGCGGCACGCCAGCGCGGTTAAAATTCACTAATGAATAGTTTCCTTTGTCGTGGCTACTTGTAGCCGTGTCTTCTTCTAAATGAACACGAGTAATTTTAATACCAGCAAGTTCCCCGCCAGATACTATTGGGTATTTGTATTGAGAAATTTGGTAAGCTTTCGGTATATCAGGGTAAAAGTAGTTCTTACGGTCAAATTCGGTAAAATCCGCTATGTCTGCACCAATAGCAAGACCAACGCGTACCATATGGTCCACAGCGGCTTTGTTTAGTACAGGCAAAGACCCAGGCTGAGCGCTACAAACAGGACAAACATTAGTGTTTGGCTCTGGTTCCTTTTCGCCTTCGGGCAAAGCTGTAATATTACGGCAAGAACAAAATGCCTTGGTATTAGTCTTTAGTTCGGCATGAATTTCGAGACCTATTGTTGCATAGTATTTTTTCGGTGTATCTGACATAGCGTGAGTATAGCAAAAAAAGTATTATTTTTTAAGTTCTTTAACCAGGGCGTCTGCTAAATTTTTAACACTATTGTCGTCAAACAAAGACAATGCGTATACATCAGTTTTAGAAACTTTTTCCAAATCTTTTTTCTTTTTTAGCATTTCTTTTTCGTCTACTGTATCTATTTTAGACAAAATAACAATTTCTCTTTTATCACTTAGGCCTTCACCATACGCAGTTAGTTCTTTGCGAATTGTTTCATAGGCTTTTACTACATCTTCATTCTCCGCAGAGACAAGATGCACTATTATATTAGTACGAGAAATGTGTTTTAAGAATTTAGACCCAAGACCACGCCCTTCGCTTGCGCCTTCTATAAGGCCCGGAATGTCCGCTAAAATATAACCGTGGTACACACCAAGATGTGGGTCCAGTGTAGTAAATTCATAATTAGCTACTTTTGATTTTGCATTTGTTAATGCGTTTAAAAGACTGGATTTACCTGCATTAGGAAAACCAGCAAAACCAGCATCAGCAATAATTTTTAGTTCTACATAAAAAGATCCTTCTTCGCCTTTTTTACCTTCGGTTACTTCCATAGGAGCAACGTTTAGAGAACTTTTAAAATGCTCATTACCAAATCCGCCCTTGCCTCCAGCAAGAATCATAAAACGGTCTTCGTCTTTTAGTATTTCAAAAACTTCACCAGTCTTAAGGTTTGTAACCACAGACCCAATAGGTAATGCAATTTCTACGTCATCTCCATTTTTGCCGTGCTTACTTTGACCTTGGCCTGCCTTGCCGTGACCTGCAGTAAATTTCTTTTGAGATTTTTTATAAGTCCCCAGTATGTTTGTATCGCGAGATGCAACAATATAAATATTGCCGCCCCATCCGCCGTCGCCGCCATTAGGACCACCACGAGCAATAAATTTCTCGTGACGCCAGCGTACTACACCATCACCACCATTTCCGGCTTTGGCTTCAAATTTTAGTTCATCAGTTAGTGCCATATTATTTTTCTGCTGATTCGTCAGCTATTTTTTTTACATTAGGTACAGGGTGAGATTCGACTTCTATTGCAAAACCAGATGCGTCAAAATGTCCGCCGCCTCCGTATTTTTGTGCAATCTTAGAAAGATCTACCGTGCCGTCTCCACGCAAAGAACATTTCCAGCCCCATTTTTCATAGTTATAAATTAAAGCAAAAGGACCTTGCTTTTGAGACAATAAATGCCCCAGGTCACTGGCTACAATATTACTAGCGTTAACAGCATAAATTGTGTAGCCTTCGAATTCTACAAGCTCGGCTTTACCAGCAAAATATTCTACTTGTCTTTCATGAATAGTGCGCAGTAGTGTTCCTTGTTCTAGAATTTTTGCATAGCCTTCTTCTGTTTCTATTTCAGTTGCAGTATTTGAATACGCAGTAAAATCAAAAGGTAGCACATAGATATAAGCCAGTACAGGACGAGAATCTAGCAAAGAGAATTTATACAAATCACCATCTTCGATATAATCTATCAATTTTGGTATTGGCTCGCCAGGAAAAAAATATTCCCATGCTAGATATGCGCCAGAATGACTAACACTAAATACATGATCTTTTAAAAGACGTACTGTTTCTTTTGTAGAAAGATGGTGGTCAATAACAACTAACTTTTTTGCTTTTTCTTCTAGCTCAAGCATTACATCTTTAGGATAAGTATAGTCGATGATATAGACTTCTTTGTCATCAAGATTTACATGGTAATGATTACGGTCTTCGGCTGGCAAATATGTAGCAGAGTCTCCAAACTTTTTCCAAGCAGCCCATGCACCTCCAAAACCATCACTACATTTCGCGTGATAGATTACAACTATATCTGTCTTTATTTTTATATCTTTATTATTTTCCATATTAACTAACCATGCGATTATTAAACCACGCTAAAATTGATAGTATTATTGCGCCAAATACTGCTGCAGGAACAGTAGAAACAACAAACCCTGCAATAAGAGAACCCAGCAGCCACAAAGCCAGTGTATTAAAGATTAACGAAATTATAGTTAATGACAATAAATTTACTGGTATATGGAATGCTTCAGAAATTGGCTTTATTAAAACATGTACTACTGTAAGAGCCGCTGCAACAAGAGCCGCAGTAACAGCATTATCAATTGTTGCTCCGTCTACAAAATGAGCAAGTGATCCCACAGCTAAAAGTATTGTAAACCAGTGATAAATAAGTTTTAACGCCATACTAAAACATTCCTTCTACTACACCCTTAATAACATTACCGTCGGCTCTATCTCCCATTTCTTTTTTAATAGCGCCAATTAGCATACCCATTTTTGATTTATCGATGTCGCCCATTTGCATCTTTATTTTTTCAGCAACGATCTTAACTTCATCAGCGCCAGCAAGTGCTGGTACATAAGTTTGCAATATCTGTAGTTGTGCTGTATCTTCGTCGGCTAAATCAGTGCGTCCAGCCGCCGTAAACTGAGAAATAGAATCTTCGCGCTGTTTTATAATGCGGCGGATGACCTTGGTAGCGTCTTCGTCTCCAATCATTTCCTGAGGAGTATGCCCAGTAGCAACAAGCTCATTAGTAAAAGCAGTCAAAAGACCACGAATAACGTCCAATTTGACGTTGTCACGGGCTTTCATAGCTTCTTTAAGAGATTCTTTCAAGGTTGTATGGATATCTTGCATATACCGCCATTATAGCATTATGGTATAGTATTGGGTAGTATGGAATATAAACACATTTTTTTTGATACAGAGACCACAGGCATCACAGCTAACGACTATTTATGCCAAATTGCTTGGAAAGAATCAGGGCAAGAAGAGATAGAAAATGGTCTATTCAAGCCTCCTATCCCTATATCCATAGAATCCATGGCGGTATGTCATGTCACCAACAAAATGGTAGCTGATAAACCACCCTTTAAAGATAGTGATCTTTGGAATAAATTTAAAGATCTAAACAATGATAAAAAAAATATTCTTATAGCCCATAATGCAAAATTTGATATTGGGATGCTACATCGTGAAGATATAGAAATAACTCAATACATTGATACATTAAAAATTGCGCAGTTCGTAGACCGCAATGGAGAAATACCCAAATACAATTTACAGTATTTGCGATATTTTTATGATATAGAAATAGAAGCTATAGCTCATGACGCTCGCGGCGATATTATAGTCCTGGAAGCTGTATTTAAATTCTTGTCTCAAAAAGTAAGTGATTTAACCGGAGAAACTGGAGACAAATTAACCGAGAGAATGATGAATATCTCTTATGAACCAATGCTAATAAAGACTTTTATGTTTGGTAAGTATAATGGTAAAGCCATAGCAGACGTTGCAGCTAGTGACCCAAACTATCTGCAATGGCTACTAACCCAAAAAGAAAATTCCGGATCAGATACCGAAGAAGATTGGATCTACACACTAAAACACTATCTAAATAAATAATAAAATAACCCCGCATTTAGCGGGGTTATTTTATTATTTATCTTTTTAGTATCCGTACCAGTAAGAATAATTATTGTAATTAGAATACATTGTATTACTAGAATAGTTATTACTATATGAACCGTAGTTATAATTTGGATAACTATTATATGTTTGGTAGCCACTGTAGTAAGTTTGAGTTGGCGCTACATAACAGTTATAGAAACATGGGCTGCCATAGTTATTGTAATTAGTAGCTCCGTACCCATAGTTGCCGTATCCATTACCATAGTTAGTATTGTAACCGTAGTTGTTATAGTTATTATTATAACTATAACCAGTGTTACATCCAGGGCCAGCAACATAGCAGTTTACTGGAACGTTGTAATTACCATAGTTTCCATAGTTACTGTAATTATAAGCGCCTAGACCAAGACCTATGTTAAGAGAAAATGCGTCAGCAGGTTTTACGCTACCCAAAAACGCTACTACTCCAAAAATAGCTATAAATAAAGTTTGTTTTATATACCCTTTCATACACATATTATATCACTCAAATACAATACATGTCAAGAGACATTTAATAGCAAGAAAACCTTAGTTTCTATGGGTTCCTCGGAAGATAGACAGCGCTGTTTTAAAACTAACGCTACCTAGTAAATATTTAAAGTCGATAACATCACGAAATAGACTTCCTAAAAATCCTGAGAAAATAAATGGCCCAAAAGATGCTATTCCCCACATTGGTCCAACAGGTACAGCGTATCCAACTTGCGGAACATTATAAATACTTCTTTTTCTATTAGTTAACTTTTGTACAATAGAACGAGCTACAAATTGGCCATCGTGTATTGCAGTTTGCGCAAGACCAGCACGCATAGTTGAAGCAGAATCCCCTATGGCAAAAATATTATCATTACCCTGAGTCTCTAAATATTCATTTACTAGAAGATGCCCACGCTTGTCACATTCTCCAACTTCTTTTAGTAATGGGTGAGCAGCAAGACCTGCAGCCCAAACAACAGTACTAGAAGCAAATTCTCCTGTATTAGTTTTTAAAATATGACCATCATAAGAAAGCACGCGTGTAGACACATAAACATCAAGACCCATTTTAACTAAACGATTTTTTATTTTTTGACGAGCTTTTTCTGGAAGCTGAGATACTACAGATGGAGAACCTTCTATGATAGCAACCTGCACATGAGATGCATCGCCAGAGCGAGATTCTTTAGTAAACATGTCTTGAATACAAGCAGCCAGTTCCACGCCAGTAGGTCCGCCGCCAACAACGATAAGCGGTTCTACATGATTTTCTTTTCTATGTTTGGATATTATACCGCGCAAGCAATTAATATCTTCTAGTGTTCTAAACTGACACATGTGTTCACGTACGCCAGGTGTACCAAAATCTTCAGTAACACTACCTAAGCCCATTACAAGAATATCGTATTCTAAATCTTCTCTTTTTACGAAAGAAATCTTTTGACTAATCTTATCTACAGAAATTATTTCATCACAAATGAAATTAATATTCTTTGGGATCATATCCACTATCTGAAGTTGAGAAAAACTAGTGAATTCTTTACTTGCTAGCTTGTACAAAGCTGGGTAATACAAAAAAGTTTCTTGCTTTGAGACAAGAGTTACTTCTACAAGATCAGGGTATTTTGCTAAATTCCGTGCTACTTCTATTCCGCCAAATCCGCCGCCAGCAATAATTACTTTCTTTTTATTCATGTACCCTTATTTTACAGGTATTATTCGTCTTGTAAAGCATAGTCTTCTGCATTGCCAGTATCTTCTTTTTGTTTCTTACTGCGAATATAAAATATGGTAGTAGCCCCAATTAAAATCAGTATAACAAACAAAATAATTGCGGTAATGTTTGTATTAGTACTACCAGCGCTGGCTTCTAGCTCTATAATTTTTGGGTTTGCGGGATAATCTACAGCCGTATCAGGAGGAACATCTTCATAAACATTCACCGGATTAAAATATTTTTGAGGTATACTTAAAACAGGTATAACTTTGTTTTCAGTATTTAAATCAGTCGCAGCAAAACTGCTAATAACATTGCCCAATGGATTTAACAGCGAGATACTATTTTGATCATATACGCCCTGCGGCAACACAAATACGATTTCGTCTTTGCCTCCTATAAATGTAGCTTCGGGTAGATTAATATTTCCATTATTTGTTTTTATAATATATCCAGAAATATTATATTCGGTATCTCTTTTGTTTGTGATACCAACAGCATATTTAGGGCTGGTATAAAATTTAGTTAGTTCAAAAGGAGAATCAATAACTAAAATATTTATGCGACCTACTAGTATTGGTTTAGGGTTCCAGGAATATTTATAAGTAACACTAATTGTATAATCTCCGGGATATAAATAAACATGATCGACTTCATTTAGATTAGCAGTAGTTTTTATCGTGCCATCTCCAAAATTCCAAACAAATTCTCCGCTATTTATTATTTCTCCATAAGTACCATAAAGAACCGCGTTAAACAAAGTATTATTACCGGCAATTACATTTTTAGGAATATTAAATACAAAATGCATTACTGATTCTTTTTTTATAACTGCACCAGAAGAAGAACCAGCATTATTTGTGTTAGTATTTTCTATTATATTATCTTGAATATTATTAGTATTACTAGATTCCGTAGGACCAGATAAAATAGTAGGGGCAGCTGTTTTCCAAGAACCTGAATTATCTTTTTGTAAACTATTACCATCCCCAGCAGCACCAATAGAAATATCGTAAGTTATTTCGTTTATAATATTCCCATCACTATCTTTAAGAGCCAAATATTCACCAGCAGAATTAGACAAAGAAAAAGACGCATCATAAACATGTTGTTTAGATGCGCCACTATATTCATTTATAAAATTATTAGCATTGTCGGCAATAATTGCGTACGAATTGTTTTGAAGCAATACATCTCCCTCTAGATGACTAATACTGTGTGATGTGCCATTCTCAAAAAATTTATAACTGGTTAAATCTATATCGCCCCCACTACTATTATATATCTCTACCCATTCGCGGCCGCCGTCACTACCCTCTGCATCGTACATTATTTCAGTAATAGAGATTCCAGAACCAAACGTAATTTTGGGTAAACAAATGAAAGCTATAAATAGTAGTATTAGGAGATTTCTCATTTAGCTAAATTTTGCTTCTCGTATAATAACCTAATAATTATACCAAATAGACCAATTGTAATAAATAGCGATGTTCCCCCGTGACTCATCAGTGGTAATGGTACCCCTGTTAGCGGGATTACTCCAGAAGAAGAACCCACGTTTAAAAAAGTCTGGAAAGCAAACAAAGCAAAGAACCCAATAAAGAAAAGGCGAGCAAAAGATGACTCCATTGTTTGAGCTAGTTTAATGCCTCGCATTATAAAAATTAAATACAAAACCAAAATAACAGAAGACCCAACAAAACCAACCTCTTCGCCTACTACAGCAAAAATAGAATCCCCGTGCGGTTCCGGCAAGAAATTAAATTTTTGAACGCTTTGTCCAAAGCCTTGGCCAGCGATACCTCCGGACCCAAAAGCAATTAAAGATTGCTGCAACTGGTAAGATGCGCCCTGGGTATCTCTCTCTGGGTGAAGGAACGTTTCAAAACGACTAGCCACATATGGCTTTGTCATAATAAGGAATACTCCCAGTAGCGCCATTATACCAACCATTCCAAATATTAATTTATATGGCAGTCCTGACACGAAAAGTAGTGAAGCCGCAATTAAAAATATCAAAACCAAACTTTTTGTATCAGGCTGTGGTAAGAGTATGGCTCCACAAAGAAATATAACAACCATAGCTGGAGCCAAAAGCTGGAACAAATTTACGGTCTCACCTTTTGAATTAGGGTTATTTTTTCTTTTAAGAAATTTTGCATATAGTGCCGACAAATAAACCAAAGCTGCAGCTTTTAAAAATTCTGCAGGCTGCAAAGATATTGGTCCAATGTCTATCCAGCGGCGAGCTCCCCCATGAGACATACTAAAATATGGTATATACACCAAAGCCGTAACACCTAAAGCCAGGAAAAATATAATAGGTGCATACTTTTGCCAAAACTCACTTTTGATACGAATAGCAGCAAGAAAGATAACGATACCGCCCAAGAATCCAAGTATTAACTGAGTCTTTACGATAGAAGCAAATTTATCTGTATTACTGGCCAAAATCCCCATAGCCGCAGACAAGAAAAAAAGAAGCCCCACAGCTAAAAGAAGCAAAAAGGTTGTTACCAATAATTTGTCCGCAGAAAAAAGTCTTTTCATAAATTAACTCGTAAAGACAAGTATTGCCCCAAGAATAGATGTAATAAAACCAATTATCCAAAAGCGCATTACTATTTTAGGACGGCTCCAGCCGATGGCTTCAAAATGATGATGCAGTGGGGCAACTCTAAATAGCTTTTTGCCTTTGAAAATTTTTCTCCAAGATAGTTGTAATACCACAGACAAAGAAGTAAAAAACAAAGGGAAAACTAGTATTGGTAAAAGAAGAACAGTATCAGTAAAGAAAGCATAAATAGTAATCATAGTAGTTAATGCCAGCATTCCTGTTTCGCCCATATAAAACTGAGCAGGCATAATGTTATACCAAAGAAAAACTAAAATACTGCACAGTATAATTACCGCTAATGCTGACAAATCGTACTGATGACGGAAATAAGTAATGATAGCGTATGCCCCAAAGGTAGACATCATAACGCCTCCGGACAAACCATCTACTCCATCAATAACTGATCCAGAAAAAACGCTGTAAAGAACAAGCATGAAAAATGGAACAAAAAGATAACCCAAAGATATATCGCCATGCCATGGAATATGCACAGTACTAATACCCAGCTTTAGGTAAAACCATAGCCCCAGTAGTAATCCTAGAAAAAGAATAGAAACTGATTTTATAATGCGCAGCGCTATTGGGTCTTCGGCCCATCTGCCGCGCCCCCAAATTTGCAAGCCATCATCGATAAACCCAACACCTGCTGCAAACACAAATGCCGCCAAAGGAAGCAATGTTTGAGAACGAGACAAGAAGTCTAAAGATTCAAACGCCGGTATATTTGTAAAACGAGACAAAACAAAAAGTATTAAAATAGAAAAAACAGTAATAAGAACAATTAATGCCCCACCAACACGCGGAATACTTGTTTCGGCATTATTATTTATAAGTTTGAATTCAGGATTACTAGTATGTTCACTACGAGAAGATTTGCGCCATAATTTATAGCGATAAATTAATCTTCTAAAACTTGGAGCAATTCCAAAACCAAAAAATACAGAAATTATCCCCGAAGCTAAAAGCGAAGCAACATAATGTCCATTATTCAACATACTATTCTAATTCTGATTTATTATTGTCTATTACCCTGTTAAATTCTGCAGAGATATTTTCATAATCTGGCATATCTTCTGGGCGATTTATTCCCATAAAACGCAATGTCTCTACTGTCGCAGTATATTTTGTATCACGGCCAGATTTACCTACGCGCGCAATAAGACCACGTGATGCAAGAGTACGCAGCATATATCCAGATTGTACGCCGCGAATATAGTCTATTTGAGATTTACTAGCTACACTAAGATAAAGAATACAAGATAATGTCTCTAGAGCAGCACGAGACAATTCTCCTTCTCTTTCTTTTTCATTGCGCATTACAATAATGTCTCTTGCCTTTCCAGCAAGAACTAATTGATAAGCATCTTTGTGGTTTAGTAATGTTATGGATTTATCTTCTCCACTGTATGCAGATTTTATTTCTTCCATAGCAGAAAGAACGCTAGATTCTTCTTCGCCTGTAAGTTCGCAAAGCTCGGCAATAGTTAACGAGTCAGCTTCGTAAAAAAGTATACCTTCGATAGTATTAGCTAAGTTACTCATATTAAGCTGTTTCAACGTTAATAATACTCATTGGTTCACATAGTATATCACCGTATGTAGAGTTTTGCTCGGCATCCATCAAACCGCCACGTACAAGTTCCAGAACTGCCAGGAAACTAACAATAACGGAAACCTTTTTTTCTCTATGAGTCATGTCTGTAAATTGACCGGACTCGGAAATTTTAGAAAAAGATGTTTTACCTTTTATGCTTTTCATCGAGCTGGTAATTTTAACTATCATTTCTTCTAGTGTCATTACACGCATAATAGATACCTTGGGTAATTTTTCTTTCTCTACTGGCAATGCTGCAACAAGAGAATCCGCAATTGTGTTTAGGTTTGGAATATTAATTGTCTCATAAGGCAAAAAACTTGCGTTAGAGATTGGCTTACGCTTTAAGAAATCTACATAAGGAGAAATCATTGCCTTTTGGTACATGTTGGCGCCATTACGCAAAGACTCTAAAATACGTAAACGTTCTTCTAGATTATGCTCGGCATTTTTAACATCTTCATCCAAAGTTACGCCGCCGTCCAAAAGCATTTTGGATTTTATTAGTACCAGTGTAGCGGCAATAGATAAAAATAATGTAACGTTAGGTAAATCTTCACCAAGATGACCTTGAACATACTGAACGTATTCGTCGGTCACAGCAGACAGCGAGACATCAGAAATATGCATCTTCTTTTTTTCAATAAGAGATAGAAGCACATCTAATGGTCCTTCAAAATTTTCTGTCTTAACTTGGTAAATTTTTTCTTCCATTATTTTTGTATATTATTTATTCTGTCAGTCTTTTATCGATACGATTTATATCACGTGGGAATAATGCTGCTTCTTTTACGTTTTCTATTCCTAAGAATTTTTGTGTAAGACGCTCTAGCCCCATACCAATACCACCGTGTGTTGGCAAACCATATTTAAAGGCTTGCAAATAAAATTCAAATTTATCAGGATCTAGTCCTTTTGATTTTATTTTTTCTACAAGCATATCGTATTCGTGTACGCGTTGTGACCCAGAAACGATTTCTACTCCGCGGAATAATAGGTCAAAAGATTTTGTGTTTCCAGGATCTTCGGTATCTTCCATTGTATAGAATGGTCTTTTAGAAACTGGATAGTGCGTAACAAAAACAAAATCGCTACCAAGATTTTTTGCTGCGTATTCACAAAGCCATCTTTCGTCTTCTGGTTCTAAATCTGGCTCACCAACACTGTCTTTGCCAGTTTCTTTTTTAATTAGTTCTTGCGCTTCTCGCAATTTCATTATTGGGAATTCTTCTGGCGCTAATGGAAGATCAATACCAAACAATGCTAATTCTTTTGCTGACTTTTCTCCAACTGTTTTTACAACATGTCTTAGCGTGTCTCTTAACATGTTCATAACGTCAAGATGCGAATCAATAAATCCCATCTCAAAGTCGAGCATTGCTATTTCGTTTAGGTGGCGAGATGTAGCGTGCTTTTCAGCGCGGAATTGTGAACCAGTAGTATAGACACGTTCAAATACCCCAACCATCATTTGTTTGTATAGCTGTGGACTAGTTGCTAGTGATGCAGTTTTACCATAGAAATAATCGAATTTAAAAACTTCAGTACCACCTTCGGCATCATCGCCAACTATTTTAGGTGCTTGGAATTCTGTAAAGTTTTGTGAATTCAAATATTCGCGAAATCCTGCAAGAATAACGTGTTGAGTTTTAAAGATAGCTTGCTCGCGAGCGCGGCGCAGTGTTAATGGACGGTAGTCTAGCAGTGTATCAAGATTTAATTCGGCATCATTTGCAAAAGGTAATTCTTTTGCAGCAGACACTACTTCGATACCAGTTACTTCCATTTCTACGTCGCCGCCAACAAGATTAGGGTTGATATTTTTTTCAGGTCTTTTGTTAACGATACCTGTAACTTTTAGAACCCATTCAGGACGAATAGTTTTAGCAATTTCTAGTGCTTCAGTATGGTTTGGCAGTACAACGCATTGCAGTATTCCTGACATATCGCGTAAATCAAAAAAAACCATCTTTCCTTGGTCACGACGTACATGAACCCAGCCTGCCATTACCACAGTTTCTCCCACATGAGAGCTAATATCGCGCACCAAAATTCTACCTTGCATATAAGGCCATATTAACATAAA
>CAZWBZ010000010.1:0-14768 GCA_964632605.1 uncultured Candidatus Saccharibacteria bacterium | reverse complement strand
TTAGTGGAGCAATTCTGTAAAAGATTCGTAAATCTTAGATAACATAATAATTATAGCGAACAAAGGATATATGACTATAGAAGATAGATAGTAAACCAAAGGATCTCCGTCTTTTAGCGAAAAATTAACCTTTTGTAGCCACATAAAGAAGAACTGCATAGGTATATAGATCATTCCTAAGGCAATAAGAAAAACACGTCTTCCTGCTGGAATAAGTAGAAAAATCACAAAAAATAGTGAAATTGCGGCAAACGTACTCATAAAAATATTATACCACGTATTCCCCACTATTGCAAACCAACCAAAACCCGGAGAGGTTGAGCCTCTCCGAACTAACTGTCTCCTTTTATTTCTTTAGTTCGTTTAGTAGTTCCGGAAACTCAGACTGATTAAAATGCTGCCTGTCTTCAAATGTATGCAGTACTGCATCAGGTAAATAACTTTTTACAATTTCTCCATGCTTGAATGGCACAACATCATCATCCGTAGAATGCCAGATATGAATGGATTCTGCGCTATTAATAAGATTAGGGATGCTTTCTAAATCAAATTTAAAAGTTCCCAATCTTTCCAAGTGCAAAGGAAATTCATCTGTGACATAGGGTGCTACTAAATGCAGGGATTTTAGTTTATGTTCTAAAACATTTTCCGCTAAATATTTAACAATAAAAGTCCCGCCCAGTGAGTGAGCAATGATTATCAGATTTTCTTTGTTTAATAAATCTAAATATTTTTCAAACCAAATCTTCCAAGCTTCGTATTGCGCATTTTGCTTACAAGGCATTAGTGGCACAAAAAATTCATGACTAGATTCTAAAGCCGCAGCAACACTGTCTCTCCAGCTTTTACTGTCTCTATATAAATCTATTGGAACTTCTCTAAGGTATGTAAAATAATCCTTTTCGGATTCAAAAGACTCCCCTCCTTTTATAATTAAAACCTGTTGTTTATTTTCTTGCATACTATAAATCTAAAAGTGGGTAAACATCGTATGCCATTTCTTCATAAGGGTGAACTTTTCGGATAGCTTCAATAACATCTTTTGCTTTTTCTATTTCACAAACAAATTCTATTCTTTCTTCTTGCACAGATTCAAAATTACCAACAGAACCAATAGATGGTGATGAATTTTCTAACGGTAAAAACCTACCCGTTCCAATAGAAGAAAAAGAGCAATGAGAATAATTACCAATTTTACCAGCTCCGTTATCACCTGCTACTTTTCTAATATTATCAGCATGTTCAACTGGAACAAATATTACAATTTTTACTTTACTTTTTTCCATATATTATTCTTCAATAAATCCGCCGCTTTGGTGGTTCCATAATTCGGCATAGGTACCATCTTTTTTAATTAGTTCGCTATGTGTACCTGATTCTATAATATCACCTTCGTTCATTACCACAATCTTGTCCATCTTTTGAATAGTACTAAGACGGTGCGCAATGACTACGGTGGTTTTGTTTTTCATTAATTCCACGAAAGCTTCTTGGATATATTTTTCACTGAGAGAATCCAGAGAGCTTGTTGCTTCGTCTAGAATTAAAACTGGCGCGTCTTTAAGCATTGCGCGAGCAATAGCTACGCGCTGACGTTCACCGCCAGATAATTTAACCCCACGCTCTCCAACTAGTGTGTCGTAGCCTTTTGGCAGGCCAACTATAAAATCATGAGCATAAGCCTTTTTGGCAACAGCTATCATTTCTTCTTCTGTTGCGTCAGGCTTACTATATAGAATATTTTCTTTTATAGTGCGGTGGAATAGTATTGGCTCTTGCGGAACATAAGATATAACCGATCGCAAATCGTCTTGAGTAATATTTTTGATATCTTGCCCGTCTATTAAAATAGACCCGGCGGTAGTATCCAAAAATCTCAAGATTAGTTTTGTAACAGTAGATTTACCTGCCCCAGAATGCCCAACCAAACCAATATGCTCTCCTGGTTTTATATCTAAATTAAAATCTTTTAAAATATCAGTGCCCTGGTTATAAGAGAATTTAACATTATCAAATACAATGCTGCCTTCTTTTATTCTTAAAGGTTCTGGATTTTTAGGGTCTAGAATATCTGGTACTAGTTCAAAAATATCTACTATTTCTTTCATACTGGTAAGAGATTTTATAAGTTTAGTTAAAGATTTACCAAGACCCCATAAAATATCAAAAAGATTAAACATATACATTTGTACTAACACAATCATACCAACAGAAAGACGCCCAGAGTACCACATTTTTATAGCAACAAATAAAATAGTTATTTGTAATGTTGCCATCATTAAACCCTGTAAAGCATTTTGAAAATTACCGAAAAACCATGTTTTAGTTCTTTTGACTTCTTCATCTTTGGTTACATCAGCAAAATACTTTTTCTCGGCTTTACCACTGCTGAATATTTTTACATTTAAAATATTCATTATTACATCAGAAAGTCTTCCTGTTACAGCCGAATCAGCTTCGGACTCAACTAGGTCATATTTTATCTTCTTTTTAATAAAAAGAATTGTAATAAAGGTATAAAACAATGCCCAACATAAAAATATCCACGCCAAAGTAGGTGCCTTTATGAAAAGTACAGTTAATACACCAGAAAGAGTTACAAATGCAAAAAATAATTGAAAACTAATAACATCAAAAAAAGTCTCAAATGAACCTACGAATCTTTTTGTCTTAGCGATAATACTTCCAGAAAAATTATTAGCAAAAAAATTAGAGGAATGATTCATTAATTTTCCAAAAGAAAAATCGTAAAGCCTTTTCATAACCTTACTTTCCATATAAGCATTAGCAAAATCTCCCGTACGATAACCAATAATCTGGAAAAGTATAGAAAAACACAGCAAATACAAAATATGCAATGAGTTTTTAAGTACAAGCTCTTTATCTAAGCCTGAAGAAAACCCATCTATTAAATCCTTGTATAAATAAGGTTTAACAATTTGATCAAAGATAATACCTACACCGTAACCGATAAATATTAAACTGAAAGAAACCCAATGCTTTTTAATATGGGGCCATAAGTATGACAGTATTTTTTTTATATCTAATTTCATTTATTTTCCGAATTTTGTAATCACTTTACGGAAACCGCCTTTTTTATCAGCTAATTCTTTTGCGCCGCGGGTAACAGTAGCAACACCTACGCCTAATGTTTCGGCGATTTCACGCTGTGGCGTTCCAGCTTCGAGCATTTTTATAATTTGCCAACGGCGAGCTATTTCTTCGTATTCGCCTGTGGTTAAAATATCTACAAGAAAATCATGCAGCAGTGTGCCAGATGCTGCACACTTTTTTAAAATAGTACCTAGTTCTTTTTTGTAAGCTTCTGTTTCTTTTGCCATATTATAAAATACCTACACGATTACGGACTTCAACTAATTTTGCTGTAGCAATTTTGTTTGCTTTTTCAGCGCCAGCTTTTAGCACACTGTCTACGTATTCACTATCAGAGGCAATCTTTTCTCTTTTTTCACGCATTGGTGCAATAAATTTCTTTGCGCTTTCCGCTAGCATCATTTTTGCATCTTTGTAGCCCAGACCCCCGGCGCGATATTTCTCTGCTAATTCTGCTTTTTCTTCCTGGTTTAAGAATAGCGCGTGCAGTTTAAACAGGTTTGATGTTTCTGGGTCTTTAGGGTCTGCAGGTGCCAATGAATCTGTAACTACAGACATACATAGTTTTTCTATCTCTGCATCTTCTGCAAATAATGGAATAGTATTGCCGTAGCTTTTAGACATTTTTTGACCGTCCAGCCCTGGTACAACAGCAACGTCTTCCAATATCATTGGTTCTGGTAATTTAAATGTTTCGCCGTATGCATTATTAAATTTAATAGCGACGTCACGGGTAAATTCCAAATGTTGCTTTTGGTCTTGACCTACTGGTACAACATCGGCATCGTGGATCAAAATATCCGCAGCCATTAGCATTGGGTATGTAAATAGTCCAGCAGATGGTTCTTTACCATTAGCTACTTTGTCTTTATAAGAATGCGCACGCATTAAATACGGTACAGTAGTAAGACAGTTGAAATACCACATTAATTCTGTAACCTGCGGCGTTGCAGATTGCAGGAAGATTGTTACTTTTTCTGGATCTAGTCCTATTGCTAAATAGTCTATAACTACATCGCGGGTTAGCTTTTCTAGCAATGCTTTGTCTTGCACAGTTGTAACACTATGAAAGTTAGCCACAAATATGCGGCAGTCATAGTTGTCCTGCATTTCTACAAATTGCTTCATAGCCCCAAAATAGTTACCAATGTGCAATGTCCCTGTGGACTGTATACCGGAAAGTAAAATCTTTTTTGTCATAGCTAAATAGTACACCAAAACCATTTTCTGGGCAAACAAAAGCCGCCCTATTTAGGGGCGGCTGTTTTATAAGTTTTTAGGTATTCGGTAATACTACCTATTTTAAGCAGTTTATTGAAATCTTCTTCTTTTTCGATAGCAGCAGAAAGAACATATCCTTGTTCTTCTGTTTTTATGACAAACAAAATACATTCATTACCTTTTAATATCTTTTTTCCAGTTAAAATACAAACTAATTCATCTATCCCATGAAGACCACCAACCTTAAAAATAAAAGGTTCTCTTAAAAAAGCTTTTCTTATTGGTTGGATCACAATAGGACGATAGATATTGGGTATTTCTTTTTCGGTAGAACGTAATAATTCTTTTTCAATATTTTGGGCAATTTTAGCAAACAAGTTTTTTTGACTGTCTGACATAAATTTTTTAAATGTATTCTGTTTTTCAAACTCGGACAAACTTGAGACCTTTAAGACCAAGTTCATGTTGTGTATTTTTTTAGCCATATTTTTTAAATGTATTATTCTTAAAGTAATACAATTTAAAGACTAAGTCAATAAGAGATATTTACCCCATAGTATCCACCTTTTATCCTCAAAATAGCTGCACTTTAATTAAGCTGTATATGTTAGTATAGAAACTATGGCAGACAGAGACAACCGAAACTTCAAGAAGAAAGAATGGAAAGAACCACGTAAAGATGGCTCTGGTAACCGTATTCCACCACAAAGTCTCGAGGCAGAACGTGCCGTACTGGGGTCTATACTTTTGCGTGCAGAAGCCCTGCACGAAGCAACCAATTCCCTAACCCCGGACCTGTTCTATGCTCACAAGCACGGCATTATTTTTGATGCGATGCTATCACTAAATAAAAATGGAGAACCTATTGATATTCTAACTGTCTCAAACAAACTAACAGAAATGGGTCAGTTGGATAGTGTTGGCGGAGCAATGTACATTAGTTCCCTAACCGAAGGCGTACCCAGCGCCACCCATGCTAATTTCTACGCAGAAACAGTTTATAAAAAAGCTATGTTGCGCTATCTTATCGAAGCTGGTAGTGATATTGGCGAAATGGGATACAGCGAACCCGAAGACGTTACCGAAGCTTTAGATGCTGCAGAAAAAAGAGTTTTTGAAGTTACATCTCGCCCTGGTGCACAAAAATTTATTCCAGTTAGTGACATGATGGACGAAGCCTGGACACGTTTTGAAAAAATGGCCGACAGTGACCATGAAATTCGTGGTGTACCTACTGGGTATAAAGATTTAGATAACTTACTAGCTGGGTTCCAAAAGTCCGACCTGATTATTCTTGCGGCGCGTCCTTCTGTTGGTAAAACAACATTGGCTATGGACATTGCTCGCCATATGGCAGTAAGAGAAAATGTCCCAGTAGGAGTCTTCTCTTTGGAAATGTCATCACAGCAACTAGTCGACCGTATGCTTGCAGCTGAAGCTAGAATTTCATCTTGGCATTTGCGTACAGGTAAACTAAGCAACGAAAATGATTTTACAGTCTTGCAAGAAGCTTTGTCCCGTATGGCAAAAGCTCCATTGTATATCGACGACTTTGCAGGTAATACAATTTCTCGTATGCGGTCCGTTGCGCGTAAACTAAAAGCCGAACATGGTTTGGGTATGATTGTGGTGGACTACTTGCAGCTAATCATTACTGCAAAAAACCATGACAACATGGTAAACCACGTTACAGAAATTTCTCGATCTTTAAAACAACTCGCAAAAGAATTAGATGTGCCAGTACTGGCATTGTCACAGCTTTCTCGTGCGGTGGAACAACGCGGAGGAAAGCCAAGACTATCTGACCTGCGTGACTCTGGATCTATCGAACAAGACGCGGACGTAGTTATATTTATTCACCGTGAAGACAAAGGTAAAGATGAAAGTGAGCGTACAAACATTGCTGAAATCTTGATAGAAAAGCACCGTAACGGTCCTACAGGGCGCATAGAGCTATTCTTTGATGACAAGACTACATCTTTCCTACCAATAGATAAAACTGGCCAAGAACCTGGTTCTGCAAACCCAAGACGAACAGGACTTGAAGGATTTTAGAAATGACAAACTTAGACACGCTTATTAAAATACTTGGAAAATTACCTGGTGTTGGCCCCCGCCAAGCGCGCCGTTTTGCATATGCATTTACTCGCCAAAATGGAATACTGGGTAATGAACTAATTAATGTATTAGCCAGTCTAAAAGGTCATACATTCTCCTGCCAGCTATGCGGCGCTACAAGTATTGGCGACGGACCAGTGTGTGATGTATGTAGTAAAGAAAACAGAGAACCCAAAATATTGGCATTGGTAGCCAGCCAAGAAGATTATGATTCGCTATACAATATGGAAAATTATCGCGGAATGATAGCGATAGTTCCTTTCCCAATTAAAATAGAATTAGCTGAAAATATAAACGTCTTAAAAAAAAGTTATATCCCAAATACAATTAGCTACTGGGTAAACAAAGGCCTGGAAGAAATTATTCTTGCGTTCCCAATTTCACCCGAAGGAGAAATTATGGAATCTATGACATTAGATTTTCTAGAGAATTTAAAAGACGAAAAGAAGCCAAACATAACATCTCTCGGCCGCGGAATGTCACTGGGCTCACGGCTTTCTGAATCTGACGACGAGACAATAAGATACGCATTGGGTAATAGAAAAAGAGCAATATAATTGCTCTTTTTTACTATATAGGTCTTACTTATATATATTAAATTTTATATACTCCAACTTTTGCAGGGCGGATTACAATATCCTTTGTGCGGTAACCTTTTTGAATAACCTTAGCAATTGTGTGGTCCAAACTAGTATCATCGGTATCTACATTTTCTACGGCGTCATGGATATTTGGGTCTACACTGTCCCCTGTTTTTGGATCAATAATTTCTATACCAGCGTCTTGCAAGAATTGGATACCTTGCTGGTAAATATATTCCACACCCATGCGCCAGTTTGCATCCACTGCATTCCAGGCATCTTTATTAGAAAATGCCATATCAAAAGTATCTAGCATTTTTATAACGCCACTTGCCCCCTTTTCAAACCCTAATGCTCGGGCGCGGCTAAGACGGGATTCTTCATCTCTTTTATAGTTTACGAAATCAGCTCTTTCTTTTTGCCAGTTCAAAAGATATTCTTCTTTTTCAGCAGTTAGTTTTTCTAGCTTTTCTTTTTGCTTGGCCAGTTTAGATTCGCCAGACAAAGAACTACCCCCAGAATTCTCTTCATCAGGCATAAATTCTACGTCATCTATAAGGTTTTCATCATTGTCTATCATACGGCTATTATACTGATTTTTTGCAAATAAAAAAGCCCGCGAAATTTCGCGGGCTTATTGCAAGAAATAAAATTTTAAAATTAAGAAAAATGAGTGCTAATTTGCACTTCGGATGTTATATTTACGGGATTTGTAAGAGCACCCTCGTATAACTTTTTTTCTGATTCAGAGACTAAATCAAAGCTAATTATAGCAGGTTTACTTCTGGAACTAATAGCCATATGAATGAATATCTTGTTTTTAGTAGTCTGTATTTTTTCTCTTATAAGACGTAAAATCATACTTTCATCCCTATCTAGAGTTTTTGCAAAATCATCTGCCGTAAAATTTTCGGTTTGAAAATCATTCCAGAAATCAGAAACTTTTTTAAAAGAACCAGAAAAATTATGCATCTTGTGCCGTATTTCATAGGAAACAATAGCATTAAACATATGAACTGTTTCTCGTTCTCCAGGAGTTCTGTAATAGCCAGACACTTTTTCAAAATATAATATTTTTTCCATAACATTTTTTATTTACACTACATTTTTATTCTTATATTGTCAATCCAAAATAAAAAATCCGCCAATCGGCGGATTTTGTACAAGCGATTAACGCTTACTCCATTGTGGAGCTTTACGAGCTTTCTTAAGACCGAATTTACGGCGTTCTTTAGCACGAGGATCACGTTTTAGGAAACCAAGTTTTTTAACTTTGTTCTTTGTATCATCGTCTTGGCTAGCCAAGATACGAGAGATACCGTGACGAATTGCTTCAGCTTGAGAATGGATACCAGAACCTTTTACTGTAACAATGATGTCGTACTTTTCAGTAGTCTTTGTCTTTGTAATTGGATCATGGATGATCTTTTGTAATTCTTCTGTTGGGAAGTATTCGCTACTTTTCTTACCGTTTACAGTAAATGTATTTGAACCGTTTTCGAAAAGTTTTACAACTGCAGTAGCTGTCTTACGACGACCTAAAGCGCGAATATATGTTTTGTCTTTTGTTTCAGCCATATTATTCTTTAATTGTTAACTTCTTCATCATAGGTGCGCGTAGTCGATTACTAGGCAACATTCCGTATACAGCAAGGCGAACTAATTCTGCATAACCTTTTTTACCGATTATGTTTGCATTGTTCTTATATTTTAGACCACCTGGGTAGCCTGTATAAGTTTCGTGCAAAGTTTCAGCTTTACGCTTGTCTGTCATCTTCATTTTAGAAGCATTTAATACTGTTACAGTATTTCCAGATAGCATGTGGCGTTCGTAGCCTGGTTCCATCTTTCCCATTAGCATTTTAGCTATTTGAGATGAAAGACGTCCCAAAACTTGTCCGGTTGCATCTATAGTATAATTTTCTTTTGCTTTTATAACTTTTTCCATATATTATACAAATTCAATTTTTGCCATAAGAGCTGCATCCCCGACGCGACGTGGCAGTTTGTAAATACGTGTATATCCACCTGGACGTCCTTCGTATTTTGGAGCTAGAACATCCATAATTTTAGATGCTACAGCTTGGTTATTGTCTAGACGTGAAAGTAAATCACGACGAGCCGCCAAAGTATTCTTCTTACCAGTTGTGATCATCTTTTCTACAAATGGACGCAATTCGCGAGCCTTTGCATCAGTTGTAGTAATAGAATCATGTGTTACAAGCGCAACAACAAGACCCTTTAGAAGAGCACGACGTTGTGAAGCCGGACGGCCGAATTTTCTGTTAGTGTTAGAGTGTCTCATATTATTCTTTTAGGGTAATACCAAAATTACTTAGTATGTTCTTAATCTCTTGAATACCTTTTTCACCCATACCGTCGATATCTAGAAGGTCATCCTTCTTTTTACGTGCGATACCGCCTACTGTACGGATGTTAGCATTTTGGAGGGCTGTCAAAATACGTGTCGAAAATCCAAGTGTATCGATACGAGTCTTCAGAATATCTGTAAACTCACCTTCTACTGCTCCAGTTTTAGCTGGTGCTTCTTCGTCAGATGTAGAAACTTCTTCATCGTCAGAATCTTTTGGAATATTTCGAATCTCATGATCTAGCATAGCGTCTAATTGTTCGATCATTATACGGATAGAACGATTTAGAGCTTCACGTGGAGAAATAGAACCGTCTGTTTCTATAGCAAGACGTAGACGATTGTGGTTAGTGTTATCACCAACACGCATATTTTCTACTTCGTAAGATACACGGCGGATTGGAGTAAATATTGCATCTACTGCAATAGTTCCAATTTCTACCTTTGCACGCTGATGTTCTTCTTTAGTTACGAAACCAAGACCACGTTCAATACGCATAGTTATATTCAAAGCGCCTGATTTGTCTGTAATTTCTGCAATGTACAAATCTGGGTTAAGTAGTTCAACTTGTGAACTAGTCTTAATATCCGCAGCTGTAACTTTTTTGTTTCCTTTTACAGAAAGAGTAATTTCTTGAGCTTCATCTGAATGCAATTTAAAACGAAGTTGTTTCAAGTGCAATATTACAGTGATAGCGTCTTCACGTACTCCATCGATAACAGAAAATTCATGGTCTGCTCCTTCTATTTTAATAGAAGTAATTGCAGAACCTGGCAAAGATGACAAGATTATACGGCGCAAAGAGTTACCTAGAGTATGACCATACCCTGGGTAGAGATTATCGATCTCAAAGACTCCCTTTGTAGGTTCATCTTTGACCGCTCGGGGCTTTGTCGGAAGAATTATTGAATATTCGTGCATATATATGGCTTAGAATAATAACTAATAATTAACGACTATAGAACTCGATTACTCTGTTAAAGTCGAACGCACTTTCAACAAGTGTAGGTTTACCCTTCACTTTACCTGACAACGCTTCTAAATTAACACTGATCCATGATGGAACAGCTGTATCTTTGTTTTTTGCAACCAAGTCAGTAAACATTACAGACTTTTGACTACCACCGCGAACAGTGATTTCGTCCCCCACTTGAATAGCGCGAGATGGAACAGTAGTACGTACTCCGTTAACACAGAAATGTCCGTGTGATGTCATTTGGCGAGCCATACGACGTGTAGGAGCAAAGCCCATACGATAGACGATGTTGTCTAATCTTGATTCAAGTTGTGCTGATAGCATTTCTGCTGGTTTAACTCCATGAGTAGAAGTTGCTACTTTTACGTAGTTAGAAAATTGCTTTTCTGAAACACCATAAGAAAAACGAATACGTTGTTTTTCATACATTTGTTCAGCGTAACCTGAAAGTGGTTTTGGACGCTTACCACCTTTTTTAGCACCACGACGATTAACACTGTCCGCAAATTTTGCAGTTTGTGTTTTTTCGAAGATATGTGCGCCAAGACGGCGAGCGATTTTATATTTCTTTACTGGTTTCATACTATACTCTACGTGGTTTCTTAGGCTTAGGACCGTTGTGTGGTACTGGTGTATTGTCCTTGATAGCTGTGACATCAATGTCAAAAGCTCCAAGTGAACGAATAACCGGCTCACGACCTGAACCTACGCCAACTATAACTACGTCAACTTCTTTGATACCCATGATTTTAGCCTTTTCGCCTAAAACTTCGCCAACTTTAGAAGCAGCAAAAGGAGTACCTTTTTTAGCACCCTTAAATCCAAGAGCTCCTGCTGATGACCAGAAAAGAGTGTTTCCTTCTTTGTCAGAGATTAGAGCTTTTGTATTATTAAATGTAGCATCGATATGAAGTGTACCGCTCACAACTTTCTTCTTGGGCACGCGGACAGAGCCTGTACTGCGAGGTACACCTTCACTCTGTGATCCTTCATTTTTATTTTTGATCTTTAATTTTCCCATAGGAATTTTGTAACGACTGATAAATTACTTTAAAGTAGAAATGGATTGGTCCGCAAGACAATGTTAGGTCTTGCTTTCCTTACGGCGACCACTTCCCATAGTAGCGCGGACGTTACCGCGAAGAGTACGAGAATTGGTTTTTGTTCGTTGTCCACGAACAGGGAGCTTTTTCGCATGGCGAGTACCGCGATATGATTTAATGTCCTTAAGACGTTTTACATTCGCTGATATTTCGCGCTTGAGATTACCTTCGATCTTCAAGGCTTCGATTTCGCGACGGATCGCGTTTTCTTCATCCATTGAAAGACTGTCAGGTTTACGACCTGCGTCGATACTCAATTTTGCGAGCACACGTTTTGCAGTCGTGCGACCTACACCGAAAAGAACCGTGAGACCAATCTCAAGACGCTTTTCTGCTGGAACTGTTATACCTAGAATACGCATATTAGCCTTGCTTTTGCTTGAACTTTGGGTTCTTCTTGTTAATAATGTAAAGGCGCCCGCGACGACGAACGAATTTGTCTTCTGGGCTTCTTTTTTTAAGTGATGATTTGACTTTCATACTATATTTACATTCTGCGGATGATTCTATTGCGTTTACCGCCATATGAATCTTCCACCATTTCTACTTTGTCGCCAATGAGAACCTTGATACGATGCATGCGCATTTTTCCAGAAAGATAGGCAATTATTTCTTTCTCGTTGTCTAAGACAACGCGAAACATAGCATTGGGTAATGCTTCAATAACCGTTCCTTGGATGAGCGTTACATTCTCTTGGTTACTCATGGTATGACACTAAAAATAGAATAGCAAAAGATTGGCAAAAAGTCAAATTATAGCTTTTGACTCTTGGGTTTTTGCCGAATCCTGATTGCCAGGTATGATCCAAGTATAGCAAATAATAGTAGAATCCACCAATTACTATTCCCCAGGTCCCCCGAACTTGCCGTACCAGCGGCAGCTAAAGACAAACTTGGGTCTATTTCGGGTTCTTCGGGCAAATTAGATTCTGATGGTTCTGGGTTTTTGTCAAAAGTCTCTATTATTGGAAAATCTTCTTTTGGGGCACTAACAGGAACGCTGTCTTCTGTTACTACAGGGTCAGCAGAACTAGTAGTAATTTCCGGAGTAATTTCGGGTTTTGGAATTTCAGGAGCAGCATTTACATCTATAGTCTTAATTTCAGGGTTAACAGAACTGCCCAATGCAAACAAAGGAACAGCGCCATTATTATTTACTACATTTTCTTGATTAGTATTTGGCGCAACTGGATCAGGCGTTGGAATTTCCGGAGCAGGATCAGGAACCACTACTGGAACTGGATCCGGCGAGACTACAGGCAAAGGGTCAGGTTCTGGCGTTGGAGCTGGATGAGGTTCTGGAACAGGATCAGGAGCAGGCGCTGGGTCAGGTATTGTTTCAGGAATTGGTTCTGGGATTATTTCAGGCTGCGGAGATGGCTCCGGATCTACCACAACTGGCGGCAAGACTTCAGGCATAGAATAAGTAACATTTAATACCATAAGATCATGGCTGGTTTTAATACTACTGGCGATGGTCTCTCTAAAAGCTAAAAAGCGAACCTTTAGTCCATTGACTTGGTTCGCCGTGCTAATAGTATTAAAAATGTTTACTGTTTCAGATATTTCATTTGCACTGCCACTAGTTACAGGTAAATTTATTGGATAATCTACAAAACTAGTTCCATTCCAAACTTCTAACTTTGCAGCTGTTAATTTTACTGATTCGTAATATTCGTGAGAGATACTAGCCGATTCTATAATCGCGCCGCTTGGCACACTGGGACTAAATACAAATTCTATATATTTAGATTCATCATAATTCCCTACTGGCCAATTGCCGTTGCTTTGGACCCGATCATTATCGCTGGACCCTAGCCGGATATTTTCTGCTGGTAGAAAAGCATCGCTGAGACCGTCACTATTGTCTACACCCGAGCTAATATTATAATTTGCATTAGCGCTAGCTTGCACGTTCATAAAACCAAAAATATTTATTATTAAAAATGTAGTAACAAAGATAAGTGAACGAATAAAAATATTCATACTATACATATTATCCCACTGGGTTTTTGTATCGTCAATAAAAAGGGCCAGCTGTATCCACAGCTGGCCCAAATCCAATTTTAATTATTTCTTACAACACTAAGATCTTTTGACTTACCACATTATTTAAATCAGTAAAATTAATTTTTACGATATACATTCCTTTGGTTAAATCTGGCAAAGCCACATTTTGGAACCCAGAAACTGGTTCGCCCCCAGAAAATACTTTTTGACCAAAAGCAGTAAACACTTCTATCGTATAGATAGCTTCTAAATCCACAGGATTAATTGTTACAGAGAACTTTTCTCCGGACGTAGATTGAGCTATTTTTACAGGAATAGTATTAATATCTATAGAATTTTTGACTACAATAATATTAGACGTAAACCCAATGGACCCATCTATATCGATTTGAGTTATTCTATAGAAACCTTGATCTTCTTTGACTATTCTCTTATCTAAAAACTGATACGTTAAAAGACTTTGAGAATTTCCAGTATTTGCAGCCGAAGCAACTTCTCCGATAGGTGCAAAAATTTGTCCATCATTTGAATATTCAATGATAAACTTTTTGTTTTGTTCCTCTGAGCTGGTAACCCAGGTAATCAAAGCTTCGCCATTGGTAAATCTTTCGCCTTTGAAAGATATCATAACCACTGGTAAAGCAGTGTAACTACAAGCAGTGGACGATGTTATAAAAACAGGTCCATTAATGGTCCTATTACTACTACAGCAAGATTTACCCCAAACGCAGGTAGAGCCAATTCTAATTCTATGATTAGAATTATTCCCGGAATTGTTGTAAAGCTTACCGCCAGTTTGGATAATAATTTTAGTACCCGAAGGCAACTTAAAATCTGCGCTGGACCCAGAGGGCGTCAAAGATCCAGAACTGGTAATAATTACAACGTTTACGGTAGAACTGGACCAGTCTGAGCTGCTGCTACTACTAAAAGTCATAGCATGGTCAATATAAACAGTATCGTAATTTTTAGGAGGGTTTGAAACCCAATTACTACTGTTGTTAATACTGCCACTGGAAGATGAATGGACCTTGGTTGCAAAAGACATGTTTGCAAAGAAAAAAGCGATAATGATCGCTACGGTGTGTTTAATTTTTTTCATACTAAATAAGATATTTTTAATTAAACAAATTATAACATATTTTATTTATAATACAATAGCATTGAAAACATCGCATTATAGTGGTATGTTTATACCATGCCCCTGTAGTTAAATGGATATAACTGCGGACTTCTAAGCCGTTATTCTAGGTTCGATTCCTAGCGGGGGCAC